>NZ_JBPETA010000218.1:0-4684 GCF_051710365.1 Symbiopectobacterium sp.
TAGACCCTTTTACCCCTGTGGTATAAGCGAGTCCGATATAAAAGAAAATATACTGTAACGTCGTTTGTGTGATCCCGAGCACCGCTAATTGCCGGAGTTGCCCTGGCTTAAACCGCGCAATCGCCTTGCCACTCGCCAGCGCCAACAGCAGCAATAACCCGCCCGCCAGCACAAAGCGGTAACCGGCAAACACCAGCTTTGAGGCGATGTCCCCCTCTGCTATCAGGAACAAGGCATAGCCATTTTTGATGGCCGGATAGGCGCTTCCCCACAACAAGCAGCAAAGGGTTGCCAGCGCAAAAACTATTTTTTCATTGGTAAAAAAAGCGGTTGTATTCTTCAAAAAAGACTCCAATAGAAACAGCACACTGATGCAATAAAAGTAGGCGGATCGGCATTTATTTTTTCACGACAATTTTTTTTACAACGACGTTACGAAATTCCACAAGCTACTTTATCAGCAACCAAAATGAAAATACGTTTTAAAAAGCAAAAATTGTGATCGAGATCCCGACGACTACAATTAAGATGTTTCACTATAGGCCGATTATCTTTTATATTGGTTGCGACTAAAAGGAACACTCGTTGTTACTGTAAGGGTGCTGAATACCAAAGATGCGTGATGTGTCTTGTTGTTTGGTAAATTGTAATCACTTTTCCTGAAAAATGAGCGAATGGACATGAAAATAACTTCACAATCTGAGCAGCAGGGGAAAACAGGTGTGTTGAATAATTTACGCTTAGTGCCTTTATTCGTTATCATTCTCGGCGGCATCATGTTGGTGTTCGCCTTATCGATAGGGACTTCCAGCTATTTTCTGGCACGCAGCAATCAATACCTCGCCGACATCACGCAAGAAATCAACGTTCGCAGGGGGCTTTACAGCAGTTCCAATCACCTACGCACCGCGCGCTTACTCCTGATTCAGGCGTCTTCCGCTGCACGCATCGGTGATTCAGCTGTCTACAATGAAAACCTGAAGCAAGCTGCGCAACGCGTCGAGCAATCACAAAAAGCCTTTCAGCTGTATAAAAATCGCCCGATAAAAACTGAATATGATATTTCGCTCGATGCCAGATTAACCAAAGCATACGAAGACTATATCAAACAAGGGATAACGCCCATGATGGCGTCGGCAAAGGACGGTTTGTTCGAAGAAGTCCTGAGTTATGATGCCGAAGAAGTTCGCGTTCTTGATGCTAATTACAATAAATCGTTGCTGGATGCGGGCGCTTACCACACCGAGCGTGCACAGCAACTCAACAAGATAGCAACAGAGAACGCCACCTTAGGGTATGCCTTGATGGGTGCCAGCTTTGGTATCGCCCTGTTGCTCTCTTTGCTGACCTTTACGTTCCTGCGCGGCACCTTGATCCGGCCGATGAACGCACTGGTGGCACGTATTCAACGCATTGCCCAGGGAGATCTCACGCAGCACTCGGTGAACTACGGCTCGAATGAAATCGGCACGTTAGGCAATAATGTGCAACACATGCAGGCCTCACTGGTCAACACCGTTGCCACCGTGCGTGAAAGCGCTGATTCCATTTATCAGGGTTCAACCGAAATCTCTTCCGGCAACACGGACCTGTCATCTCGTACTGAGCAACAGGCTGCCGCGTTAGAACAAACAGCCGCCAGTATGGAACAGTTGACGGCAACCGTTAAGCAGAACTCCGAAAACGCGCACCACGCCAGTCAGTTGGCGGCAAACGCCTCCAATAAAGCCAAGCAAGGGGGCAATATCGTTTCTAATGTGATTGAAACGATGGATAGCATTTCCGGCAGTTCGCGCAAGATTTCTGAAATAACCAACGTAATTAACAGTATCGCTTTCCAAACCAACATTCTGGCGTTGAACGCTGCCGTCGAAGCAGCGCGTGCCGGTGAACAAGGTCGTGGTTTTGCCGTGGTCGCCAGCGAGGTTCGTAGTCTGGCGCAGCGCAGTGCGCAGGCAGCAAAAGAGATAGAAACATTAATCTCTGAATCGGTATCGCTGGTGAGCAGTGGTTCGACGCTTGTCGATCAGGCAGGACAAACCATGAAGGAGATTGTTGATGCCGTTACCAATGTGACCGACATTATGGGCGAGATCGCGTCCGCGTCTGACGAACAAAGCCGTGGCATTGGTCAGGTAGGACAAGCGATTGCCGAGATGGACAGCGTCACGCAGCAAAACGCCGCATTGGTGCAAGAAGCAACGGCAGCCGCCGCTTCGCTCGAAGAACAGGCTGCACTGCTGACACGCGCCGTGGCCGTGTTCAAGTTGCAAGAACAACGTGCAACGCCGACACCTGCGTCATACACACTTGCATCAGCCAAAAGCGCACCGACTGCACTGCCGCCAGGGAATAAGAAAGCCACTAACAGCAGCGAGCATTGGGAAACATTTTAACCGCTTACTCGCCGGGCAGGTCTGCTTGCAGACCTGCTCCACTACCGGTGCGCGCCTTCCTGTTTCAGTTCCACAAAAATGCCTTCCGGGTTTTCTTCTTCATTAAAAAACCAGATTCCCGCCGGATAGTCCGGTAGGGCAACAAGGTACATCGTCCCTTCCAGAAACGGTTCGACCGCTAACACCACGCCTTCCCGTCGCTCTGCGCCGTCGGTTTTTACTGTAACAATATCATTCACTTTCACGGCGTATGCCCTCAACGTCGTCTTTAGCTGTTGGTCACAGCGTGTAAACGGTCATAGTGTTCCTGTGCCAACCGCACTGATTCAATATTGGATTCTGCCCAGTGTGCCAAACTTTCGAACGTTTCCACCAACGTCAGTCCAACAGGCGTCAGTGAATACTCTACGGTAACCGGAACCGTGGCAAACACACGACGAGCGACCAAGCCATCCCGCTCCAGCTTTTTCAGCGTTTGCGACAATACTTTCTGGGTGATGCCTTCGATATCCCTCCGTAATTGATTAAAACGCGTCTCACCTGACTTCAAACGACCAATAATCGTGTGGTCCATTTGTCTGCCAGGCGTTCCAAAAACTGGCGCGCCGGGCAGTGCGATGAATATACGCTGTAACCGGGTGCGGTATCGCCCTGAATGAGGTGTATTTGCATAGTATCCTCCAGGAAACCTGGTATCGTTCAGGTGCCTTCTTGTCAACGCAGTGTACCATATATACTATCTTTCCATCGAAAACTGATGCTTTCTTCAATCGTTTACAAAACCATCGCATCCGTCCCTGTTGTTACTGATGAAAGGAAAAGTGAACATGAGTAAGACTGTTGTTGTTTATTTTTCAGGATATGGCCACACCCAACGCGTCGCAGAATATGTTGCACAAGGTGCTGATGCAACGCGTATCGCCGTGGATGAAAACGGCGACATTACCGCTGATGAGTAGGAAACGCTGAATGCTGCGGATGCCATCATTTTTGGTGCTCCCACCTATATGGGTTCGGTGCCCTGGCAGTTTAAAAAATTCGCGGATGCCTCTTCTAAAGCCTGGTTTACTCGTGCCTGGCAGGATAAGGTTTTTGGCGGCTTTACCAACAGCGCCAGTCTGAACGGTGACAAGCAGGTTAGCCTGATTTGGATGCAAACCCTGGCTTCTCAACATGGTGGCCTGTGGGTGAGCCTGGGCTTACTGCCCGCTAATACCAAAACAGCGACACGCGACGATGTTAACAACCTTGGTGGCTCCGTGGGTCTTCTGGTACAATCCCTTCCGATGGCCCGGCAGATGATATTCCTTCCGGTGATTTGGAGACCGCGAAGCAGTATGGAGCACGTGTTGCCGCCGTAGCATCACGCCTGCGCGGATAATCACCCCCGTTAATCTTCGGTTATCAAGCCAGCGACGCGCTGGCTTTTTTATTTAACTCCCCCCTTCTCTTCGTCATCATAGTGTCATCATTGATACACATAATGGTGGTACGGCCATCTGGAGATAAAAAAATGATAACCATTCATGCCAAAAGTACGAGTGAAGCTGAAAAGTTGCTCGCTTCCGGCACCACCAGCAAAGTGCTTCTTGATTATTCCGTGACTACTGACGATTTTTTCAGAATCGCTGATGCATGGTGTGCACAAGGTGCAAAGATCAGCAAGAAAGCAGGGATGTTTGTTATTTCGTTGAAAGGGTTTCGCATCCCTCCCAACGATTAGTCAACTAGCGAACTAAACGCGTACCTCAATTTCGAAGTACCCCTTTCGGTGACGACATTATGAATGCGTCGCCGCAAAAAACTATTTCCGTCTGGAACAGTCCTCTCAATATCATCATTTGTTTTTATTGTATTGGTTGATATTAAACTGCCGTTTAAAAAACTCATGTCACCTTATTCTTTATGCGAAGCTTTATTGGGTCGCGTTTATCCCTCTATCCCGATATTGTCAGCACTTGGATGAAGCCATGAAATATACCTTTTTTCGACTACTCCCAGTCATTTTTCTCGCGGCCTGTACCACAACAAAACAGCCTGAGCCGGTAGCATCAAACACATTTTCCCCGATGAGCGAATCGGAAGATGAACCAGAGATTGATAACTGTGCGGTGGGATGTCCTGTGGGGGGAAGCCAGCAAACAGTGATACGCGAAGCCTATACATCCGTCATTCCGCACCTACTTTAAGAATAAATTCGACGGTATCGCTCGCCGAGAACATCAACGATGGTCTTGTGAACAGAATTGAGGTTGGATACTTGTGGTGGTCTGTCACCAATACTGAAC
>NZ_JBPETA010000219.1:0-4682 GCF_051710365.1 Symbiopectobacterium sp.
GGATTGTTAGTATGAATCATGAGAGTTACCTCGTGTTTTGTATAAGGATTGGACACCCATATCAAAACCGGTAACTCTCAACCTTGCAAGGTCCAGTGTCAGATCAAGTCGCGACTAATACAGATTAGAACGAGGTGGTATCTTTGAACAGGCCCACTTTTAATTCGTCAGCGGTATAGATCTGCTTTCCATCAACCAACACTTCCCCATCGGCAATTCCCATCACCAAACGGCGATTGATAACGCGCTTGAAGTGAATACGGTAGGTGACTTTTTTAGCCGTTGGCAATACCTGACCGGTGAATTTCACTTCACCTACACCCAGCGCACGGCCTTTACCTTCACCGCCCAACCAGCCCAGATAGAATCCAACCAACTGCCACATGGCATCCAATCCCAGGCAGCCTGGCATCACTGGATCGCCGATAAAGTGGCAACCAAAGAACCACAGGTCAGGCGTAATATCCAATTCGGCTTCGACGTAGCCTTTGCCATGATTACCGCCGTCTTCCGTCATTTTGACGACACGGTCCATCATCAACATGTTCGGGGCAGGCAACTGTGGGCCTTGAGGGCCGAACAGTTCACCGCGGCTAGAGGCAAGAAGGTCTTCTTTCGTATAAGATTCGCGTTTATCTACCATATTCTCAGTAAGCCTTATTCTAGTGAAGCACGCAGGTTAGCTTACACCTGTAAGCTGAGCAACCCAGAAACACCTGGTTAAACCAGTTTCTCACCGAAAAAACCACGGGAAGCGGCGTCGCTCCGGCGGTGAGAATTGCGCAATACGTTCTTTGATCAAGCCCAACAGATTCGGCTGTTGTTCATCGTCATAGAGCATATTGGTTAATAACGTGATGGCTTCCGGCACCGTTTCCACTGGAATGATATGGAATTGTCCGGCTCGAACGGCCTCAACCACATCAGCATTCAGACTCAAGTGACGAAGATTGGCCGCTGGAATAATGACACCCTGATTGCCAGTGAGTTCTCGTCGCTGACAAATTTCAAAGAAGCCTTCAATCTTCTCATTGACGCCGCCAATGGGCTGCACGCGGCCAAACTGATCGACCGAGCCGGTGATCGCGAGTTGCTGATTAATCGGTTGCAGCGATAAGGCACTGATTAATGCGCACAGTTCTGCCAGCGACGCACTGTCACCATCAACTTCACCGTAGGACTGCTCAAACACCAGCGATGCAGAGAAGGGCAACTGTTGTTCCAGCTCCAGTTCGGAAATCAGAAATGCCTGCATGATCATCATGCCCTTGGCGTGTAAATTACCTGCCAGTTCTGCTTTGCGATCGACATCGGTAAATTCGCCATCGCCAGGGTGAACCACACAGCTAATGCGAGTGGACTCACCAAATGCCACCGGATGACCAGGATATTCGAGTACCGAGAGTCCGTTAATTTGCCCAACGACTTCGCCCTCAGTTTCTATCACTATCTGTCCCAGCTCAATTTCGTCATGCATACGCTCTGCCAGATAGCCTTCTCGCCAGCGTTGGGCGGCGATCGCCTCTGTGATGGTTTGAGCGGTGATATGCGCTTCCTGAGCGTAAATGGCAATGTGCTTGAGCTGATGCGTAAGCCATTGCGGACAAAGCGGCAGGCTGCCCTGATCGCCACTGTAACGTACAGCTAATTGCAGCAATGAAGGCCAGGCATCTGCCGCGAGCAAGGGGAGATGATTGGCGGTACATAATGCATTGATGTATGCACACCAACGCGACATATCATCTTCGTCAATCAGCGGCAATTCGGATTCAAATTCACCGTAAACGGCCAGGTCACGCAGGTCGGGTTCAATATCGTGTAGATCGCCAAGGCTTTCGCGATCGCCGACCACGATCAGCCGAATGTTCATGGGCATCGGCGGAATGGCGAGAGGTAAAGGACGCCTTTCATCAGGTGAAAGCCAATGATATTGGCCTTCTGCGATAATTTGTTTCAGGCGTAACCACAGTAATGGCTGTGCTAACAAGGTGCGTGCGGTCAGGATCAACGTGCCGCCATTGATACGGTGTAATAAGCCGGGTTGCAGGCTGATGCGTTCCTGAAAATAACGGACACAGCCGAATAGCTGTTCTGCTTCGATCCATGCCTGGAATTCACATGCCTGCTGGGCCGCGAAATTATCGTCAAGTTGCTGCGCCGGTTGAATCTCAACCCGATCGTGCTCAATACAATAATGGCTACCGCGAGGCGCTGAAATCGGTGGGCACAGATGCCTTACCGCCCCTGTAATAAGTGCGAGGTAATCATGGGTCTCTTCTGCCTTCACCAACATATAGGGCGACGGTGAGCGCGGATGGCAAAATACCTTCAGGCTATCCGCCAGTCGGGGCTGAAGCGCAGCAAAATCCAGCGATTCAAGCTTGTCTGCCCGATCGAACAGAGACTGGTAAGGCGTATGGTCGGGCAGCAGATGCTGCCATGCAAGTTGGTTACTGGTCAAAGTATCAAAGGTAGTTGTCTGAATGAAGAGCTTGATTATACAAGAATAATACCTGCTGCACAGACGAAGTGTTGGAACGTTATGGAAATAGATAATTGATGTGTGATGACGCCACCTCTTGACGTTGATGGCAAAAACGCGAGCCCTGAGAGGAAAGTTGACTAAAAACTGTTATGCTAAGGTAAGCGTTACACGGTCACTGAAGAATTTATCATGAAATATCAACAGTTAGAGAATCTTGAGTGCGGTTGGAAATGGAAATACCTGGTGAAAAAACACCGGGAAGGTGAAGCCATCACGCGCTTCATTGAGCAAAGTGCGGCTGATGATGCGGTAGACGCGTTGCTAAAAATGGCGAACCAACCGGTGCTGGTGCTTGCCTGGATTAAACAGTGCATGAACCCTGCGTTGGAAAATCGTCTCAAGCAAACGATACGCGCACGCCGCAAGCGCCATTTCAATGCCGAAAGCCAGCTCACGCGCAAAAAATCTATCGATCTTGAATATCTGGTTTGGCAACGGCTGGCGTCATTGGCAACCCGTCGTAATGCGACGCTGTCAGAAACCGTAGTACAATTGATTGAAGATGCTGAGTCAAAAGAGCGTTATGCGAATCAAATGTCATTGCTAAAACAGGATCTGAAAGCGATCTTGTCTCAAGACGACAGCGACATAAAAAACAGCTGATCAAAAAAACTGTTCAAAAAGGAAGTAAAAAAAAACCTCGCAATTGCGAGGTTTTTTATCAGTATAAGGTTATTCAGAAACGAGTAACTTAAGCCTGAGGCTGAGAAACGACGTCTTTGATGCCTTTAACTTCGATCTCAACGCGACGATCCGGTGCCAGGCAGTCGATCAGCGCTGCACGCGGTTTCGTGTTATCGCAGGTAGAGCCGGTAACCGGGTTGGATTTACCCATGCCACGCGCAGAAATCTTGTTAGCCGGGATACCCTTGGATACCAGGTAAGATACGACGTTCTGAGCACGACGTTCTGACAGCGCCTGGTTAGCTTCTACAGAACCGATGCGGTCAGTGAAGCCCAGAACAACAACAGAACCGTCTTTAGGATCCAGATTGCTCAGTTGGCTGTACAGTTGGTCCAGAGACTGACGACCTTCTGGTTTCAGGGTGTCTTTACCGAAGTTGAACAGAACGTCAGAACGCAGTGTGAAACGCTTGGTTTCTACAACAGGTGCTGGTGCTGCAACAGGTGCCGGAGCATCACCCTGACCGAAACGGTAGGAAACGCCAACGCTCATCAGCAGGTTATCCGGACGTGCACCAACGGTGCCAGCATCGCCAATGTTGTTGGTCCACTGGTAGTCAATGCGTGCAGCCCAGTCACGATCGAAAGCGTATTCGATACCAACAGCAGCCAGTGGAGATACGCCAGTGTCGCTGTCGCTCAACTGAGTATTGCCATTTTTGCCGTTTGCATCAACGCGCCATACCATGCCGCCCAGACGAGTATAAACGTCCAGATCTTGCATTACCGGGTAGCTTAATTTCGCGGCCAACTGAACGCCCTGAGCTTTGAAAGCGGCACTGTCAGTTGCACTGTTCTGAGAGCCTGCATATTTCAAACGGCCCAGCCAGTCATAACCTAATTCAAAGTCCAGATATTGGTTTGCCTGATAGCCGACGAATGCGCCTGCGCCCAGTTTGCTTTTGATCGGGTTATTGTTGATACCGTCGAAACCGGTGTCGTGGAACTGGGAAGCCCCTAGTTTACCGCCAACGTACCAGGTTTCTTCTTTGGGGGCTGCTTGTGCTACTGTAGCAAAGCCAGCCAGTGCCACTGCAATTGCGATAGCTGTTTTTTTCATTTTACGCCTCATTATCATCCAAACCGGCAATCAGCATTAATGCCAATAGGCCTTTGGTTAAATCCTTGACTGAAGCCACTGCTCTTAATTTATAATTACTGCCAGCCAACTGGCATTATGCAAAAAGCAACTCCAGCGCGTTAAAGTCTACAACGTGATACGAAAGTTACAAGTACGATATGATCTGCCTTGTAGAAAAAACAGCGTTTCATACATACTTCCTAACAAATAATAGTTTATTTTGGCGAATCGCAACGTTTATCCGTAATGGGGCTTTGTTGAATAAATCAGAACTTGTAACGACTGTGCCCCATCGGGTCGATTGTTACGTGATGCGAATACTGTTCGGCATTCCTAATAGCGTGATCCGGTTAAGCGCTTTGACCATCGCCA
>NZ_JBPETA010000220.1:0-4679 GCF_051710365.1 Symbiopectobacterium sp.
ACGGTTGGTAACAAGGGCTCAATGATTGCCCATGCTTCATCAGAAAGATCGTAGCGAGCCATAATCCAAAGTGTCGTAGAAACAGATGGATACTATAGCTCAAGCAATTAAGGGACACAGCCTAGCCTGTATCGGGCTGGCATTCGATCCCGCGCAGCGTATTGCCTTTTGTTGCCGTGTGCTATGCCGCGTATTATTTCACGCAGAGGCAACAGACACGTGAATTACCTGAGGAATTGAATAATGTTACCTGAGAATCCCCTTGCCGCGCTGCTGGAGCAGTCACCCGTGGTGATCCTGGATGGTGCGCTGGCTACCGAACTGGAGGCGCGCGGCTGTGATTTGTGCGATCCGCTCTGGTCGGCGAAAGTGTTGATGGAAGCGCCAGGGTTAATTTATCAGGTGCATTACGATTATTTTGCTGCCGGGGCGCAATGCGCCATCACCGCCAGCTATCAGGCGACTCCGCAGGGTTTTGCGGCGCGCGGGCTGAGCGAAGCAGACGCATTGGCGCTGATCGCGCGCAGCGTTGAGCTGGCGGTGCGTGCCCGTGAAGATTATTGCGTGGCACATCCCGATGCGGGCGCGCTGTTAGTGGCGGGGTCGGTAGGGCCGTATGGCGCTTTTCTGGCGAATGGTGCTGAGTATCGTGGCGATTATCATCTGCCTCAGGCGGAGATGATGGCATTCCACCGGCCACGTATCGCGGCGTTGGTTGACGCGGGCGTTGACGTGCTAGCGTGCGAAACCCAGCCCTCGTTGCCGGAGATGGCCGCTCTGTTACAGTTGTTGCGTGAGTTTCCCACTATCACTGCCTGGTTCTCGTTCACGCTGCGTGATGAGCAGCACATCAGTGATGGCACGCCGCTGCGTGACGTTGTGGCGATGGGCATAAACTGTGTCGCATTGGAAAGTGCGGCGGCGGCGTTAGCGCATTTATCCTCACTGACGGCGTTGCCACTGGTTGTCTATCCTAATTCCGGCCAGCATTATGATGCGAATGCTAAGCGCTGGAGCTCAACCGGGGAACAGGTGTGTTCGTTGACTGCGCATTTGTCCGCCTGGAGAGCCGCGGGCGCGCGCCTGATCGGTGGGTGCTGTCGTACCACACCGCAGGATATTGCCGCTATTTCTCATGCGTGCAAGCATGAGTCGCATCATTATTGAGGGAGACATCATGATTGAGGGAGACATCATGACCAACCAGACTGAAGACGCTCGCCGTGCTTATCGCCAACTGTGTGACACACTGGGACTCACCTTACCCATCACTTTTCTGGATATCGTAGCGGAGCAAACCGTTGTCGTGTCGTCGCCGGATGCCGAAGCGCTACGGCTGGCATTAGGGTATGAGAAAACCGCCGCGACTTTCTTTCGCCATTTGCCCCCGACGCCAGATGAAATGGAACGGGCAATCATGACCGTAGAGGATGAGGTCACACGCATTCGCCACCAGGTGGATTTGTAACATCCCCTTTATCTGTGCGATCCGGCACTGGCGTCATTGGCCGACGCAACCGGCGTGTCGGCCAATGCGCAAGGTTGGCATATTGAGCAGGACGATATCGAGCGATTGTTTAAACGTTTCGAACAGGTGATGCTCGGTTGTCCCGCCAGTTGGGAAGCCATTCCGCTGGACAACGCCTTCACGGCCCGTTTGCTGATTTTGCGCGAGTTCATGCATCACCTGGGCTATCTGTCGGTATTTATTGTTAATACCACTGCCAGCGAGTCCCCCTAACGCTTGCCTCTACGCGTGGTCTCGCGGTAAGGTCAGATTTTCTCTGGCCGCTGGTAGCGTGTTTATGGACATCCACGATCTGCATGACAACCCCGCGCGCATTGCTGGTGTTGCCGCATTGCTCTACGCCGAATGGTCGGCGTTTCCCCGTTGGTCGAATAAGTCAGCAATTGAATCTGCTATACGCCAGCGCGGCGTGGAGACCGATCGCGCGTTCTCGCTGGGTATGTTTGCTCACGATGACCATGCGGTTGCTACCGCCAGTATCATCCGCTATGAACTGGAAGAGTGCCCGGAACGAGAATACTGGCTAGGGGAAGTGGTCACAGCCCCATCGCAGCGCGGCAAAGGGTTGGCCACTGCGCTGGTCAATGCTTGCGTGGCGCGCTGTCGGCAGCAGGGCATTGAGATGCTGTATTTGTATACGCCCGACAAACAGGCGCTCTATGCCCGAATGGGGTGGCAACCGCTAGAGCAGCGCCCGGTAGCGGGAGAAATTGTCACTGTGATGTGTTTATCGCTCGGAAAGTGAAACATGCTGGCAGACTATGTGATGAAGTCTATTATCTGTGGTAGGTTTGACATAGTAGCGGATATGCAGGCTGTGTTTTATCTAAAGGGACAGCCGTAAGCAATGACATGAAGGCTCTTGGCAGCGCAGGCGGCCTCGCCGTTCACCGGACGTGGAGAAGAGTCATGACGACACACTTTTTGGGGAAATATGAGATCGAGCTGAAATTCAAAATTAAGGATATTAGCGAGTTTCGTGACACTTTATTAAGTCTTCATCCAGAAGCTTTCGTGTTTGAGAATAATGAATACGATATTTATTACGATGACCCGCTCGCCTCGCTACATAAAAGAAATATGAGCATGGTGTTACGGTCTATGTCGCCTTCTGGAATTAAATTATGGATTGTTAAAGGTCCAGAGGAAAGGCGTTGCGAGGCTGTTAATATCGAATCATTTGAAAAAGCAGACAGCATGTTGCATACGTTAGGCTATATTCCCATTCATCATGTAAATAAAACCCGCAGTATCTATTTCCTCGATCAGTTCCACATCACGCTCGACTATATTGCTATGCTGGGACACTACGTGGAAATATCGGTCATGACCGATGACGAGGCTGCGTTTCCGGAGCTGGAAGATGCCTGTGTGCCGTGCGCACTGCGTCTGCGTCTGCGTCTGCGTCTGGGGCTGGGGCTGGGGCTGGGGCTGGGGCTGGGGCTGGATATGGAAAATAAAGAGTCTCGCTCATATCGTCAATTATTGGGTTTTTGACGGTGTCAACCTGGATTAAACTCGATGCATAGAATTGGCAAAAGGATTTATCATTCTATGATCGAGTTAAAATAATTATTCTGTTATCAGCATAGTATCTGAATAAGCACCGTCGTTACACGTCGTACACCATGATTAAAATCCATGATGGGGCCGCGCGGTGTGAATTATGTTGTGAAAACTTTAACGCTTTGTATAAGGATGTTCTGGGGCGAATTGATTTTTGAGATGTCGGTGGTAAGAGTGGCAGGCAGTAAATATTATATCACCAGCTTTTGTAAGTAAAAAAATCAATCGTGTTTACTTCATCCTGCAAAATAACAGAATAAAGGAACCGAATTATGAAAAAAAAGGTGCTGTTATTCAGTGCGCTGGCACTCGCTTTTTCTTCCATGGCGCAAAGTGAGACGCCCGAGTCTACCGATCTGGTGATCATCGGCGCGGGTGGTGCAGGCATGTCTGCGGCCATTGAGGCACATAACCAGGGTGCAAAAGTTATCCTGCTGGAAAAAATGCACTTTGCCGGGGGCAACACGGCGCGCGCCGAAGCGGGGCTGAACGCTGCCGGCACCCCTTATCAAAAGGCCAAGGGCATTCAGGACAGCCCGGAGCTGTTCTTCCAGGACACTATGAAAGGTGGCCGTAACATCAACAACCCCGATCTGGTGCGCACGCTGTCTGAACGTGCAAAAGACTCTGTGCAATTCTTGAAGGACAACGGCACTGAGTTAGCCGATTTAACCCGTACTGGCGGTGCCAGTGTGGATCGTACCCACCGACCTGCCGGTGGTGAACCGGCCGGTAGTTTCATTGCGACCGCATTGATCAAAAAGGTAAAAGCCCTGAATATTGATCTGCGCACCAATACGTCCGCCACGGAAATTGTGCAAAATGACAAGGGCGAAGTCACCGGCATTAAAGCGAAAGGCAAAGATGGTAAAGAATTTGCGCTCAATGCTAAAAAAGTGATGATTACGTCAGGTGGATTTGGTGCCAACTTTGACATGATCAAGCAATACGATCCGAAACTCGCCAACTTCAAAACTACCAATGCGCCGGGTTCACTGGGCGAAGGGGTTAAGATGGCGGAGAAAATCAACGCCAAGCTGGTGGATATGGAATATATCCAGATTCACCCCAGCACCGTGCCGGGTATAAGGGATTCTGATCACCGAAGCTGTGCGTGGCGACGGCGCGATTTTGATCAATGAAGCGGGCAAACGTTTTATCAACGAATTGCAGACGCGTGATGTGGTTTCTCAAAGTATCCTGAAACAACCGGGTGCTCACGCTTATCTGGTCTTTAACGATGATTTGGTGAAACAAAACAAAACCATCAACAGCTACTTCAAGCAAAAACTGGTGGCTGAAGGTGATACACCGGAAGCGTTGGCTAACGCCATCAAGGTTGATGCCAAGCAGTTGCCGTTAACCCTGAAAACCTATACCGGCTACGCAAAAGCCAACAAAGATACTGAATTCGGGCGTGACAGCTTCAAACAGGCGCTGGATACCGGTAAATATTATGCGAGGCTTTGTTGAATAAATAGAAAGTTTGGGTAATCATCGGATCAGATCACCATAGTTGTTTCAAAATCAGGTCTCCATGGCAAAACAAAATTTTAAAATCACTAACTGGCCCTCCTATAACAAG
>NZ_JBPETA010000221.1:0-4628 GCF_051710365.1 Symbiopectobacterium sp.
CGCGCTGCGTCTCCGTGACCGTTAACGCGGTCGTTCGTGCCGAACTGCGTACGAGCTGTGAACCGATCCACAGCAGATACAGCGCCCCAGCGAGTTGCAGCAAAACAAAAAGCGGTGGCATTTGCTGAATTGGCAGCTCCGCCCATAATGGCCAGCAGAATATAGCAGCCGTTGCCTAGCGCGATGCCGATACCTATTCCGATACTGCCACGTAGGCGGTGGCGCAGCGCGTAGGCTGCCAGCAAGAAGAAATCGGGACCGGGGCTGAGCAATGCGACAAAATGCGCTAAGGCGAGCGCAGGAAAATGGGCAGGAAACAGGGTATCAGTAACCATAACAACGACCTCAACGAAATAAACGAGGCCAAGTCTAGAGAGCTTGTCAGGCTAATTATTGTCAAATAGTGATCGTCGCAGACGGAGATTCACCCGCTTGCTGATATTGCCCCGGTGTCGCCGCCGTGTGCAGCACAAAGATTTTGTGAAAATGGCTTTGATCGCTAAAGCCGCTTTGGTATCCGGCATCGGCCAGCGGTACGCCTTGCTTAATCAGCGTCTTAGCATATTCAATGCGCGCATTGTTAAGGAAAGCCATGGGCGTGATGCCGGTATCTTCACGGAAATGGCGTACCAGCGTTTCCCGGCGCAGGTGCAGCTCTTGTGCCAGCGTGGTCAGCGACGGCGATGTTTGCAAATTGCTGAGCAAGCGCTGGCGCATATAGCGCGTGGTGGATTGCTCTGCGAGTGGCTGTTGTGCAGCGCAGTAACGGGACAACAGCGTAGATACCAGCGCGTTCAATTGCGGTGTCGCGCTGTCTATATCGTGGCGATAGAGACGGTCAAGCAGTTGCAGGCCATCGCCAAACAGGGCGTGATCTTGCACACGCACCGGGCGGCAGTGGATCGCCGCTACTGGCTGTCCGCTCTGTTGGGACAAAAGCGCCCGGCACCAGGCTGCGTCGAGGTAAAACATATGATAGCTGCGCGTTTGTCCGGGCAGCGGGGTACAGCTGTGCGGCGCATGCGGGTCGATCAAAACCATATCACCGGCGCGCAACAGGTGGTCTGCACCGCGATAGTGACAGACGGTGCTGCCCGCCACGACCAAGCCGAGGGAGAGTTGGGTGTGTGTATGGGCTTTATAACCTTGACTGCTGCACCAGGTCGAACGGCATTCAACCTGAGGTAGGCGCGGAGAAAACCAATACGTTTGCTTGGCGCGGTGCACCGCCGACATGGGAAAGACTCTTTATCACGATTTGCTTTACCCTACTGGCTGCGTGCGTGTTTGTCGAGGGGGAATGGCGGCTGACGTTTGCCGCTGTCTGTGGGACAATAGTCGCAGAATTGGACAGACATTGAGATGGCATGGCGCTTACTCCCACAATCAAGCAGCAAATCGACCAGTGGTATAAGGCGCTGCAACAACATATTCCTGATTTTATCTCCCGTGCTCCGCAGCGACAGATGATCGCCGAAGTGGCGAAAACGTTAGCGGGTGAATATCCGCGTCACGCGGTTATTGAGGCGCCTACCGGCGTGGGCAAAACCCTGTCCTATCTGATTCCCGGTATCGCGATTGCGCGCGCAGAGAGCAAGACGCTGGTAATCAGCACCGCCAATATCGCGTTGCAGGACCAGATTGTCATCAAAGATCTGCCGCTGCTGAAAAAATTCATCCCTGAGCTCACCTTCACCGCCGCTTTTGGCCGGGCGCGTTATCTCTGCCCGCGCAATCTGGCAGTACTGACCTCCGAGAGCGCGCAAGGGGATTTGCTGGCATTTCTCAGTGATGAACTGGAGCCAGCCAGCAAAGAAGAGCGCGGGGCGTGTCTCAAGATGGCGAAAGCGTTTCAAGGGTATGAATGGGACGGGATGCGCGACCATTACAGCCTGATGATCGAAGATGCTTTATGGCGTAAGGTCAGTACCGATAAAACCAACTGTCTGGGTAAAAATTGTCACTATTACCGTGACTGCCCATTTTTTATCGCCCGTCGTGAGATTGAAAATACGGAAGTTGTGGTGAGCAATCACGCCTTGGTGATGGCGGCAATGGAAAGCGATTCGGTGCTGCCTGCCGCGAAAGATCTGCTGTTGGTGCTGGATGAAGGGCATCACGTGCCGGATGTGGCGCGCGATTCGCTGGAAATGGCGGGGGACATTACTCCGGCGTATGTCAAAGCGCAGATGGACAGTGTGATCCAGTTGGTGGCGACCTGTATGGCGCAGTTCCCGCCAAAATCGCCGCCGCGTCTGACTAACCCTGAACGGTTGACGGCACACATTGAGGAGATGATCGAGCAGAACGCCGCCTTTGTTGCCATGAGTGAGCTGTTTCTCCAGGGGGAAGGACAAGAAAGCGAGTATCGCTTCCCGATGGGGGTTATGCCGGAAGAGATGCGCCAGGTGTGTGTCCGGCTGCATAAGCTAACGGATGGCCTGCGCGGCTTAACCGAATACCTGTCTCACGATCTCGGGGAGAAAACCGGCAAGCACGATGTGGTGCGGGTTCATCAGGCGCTTTTACGTATGAGCCGCGCCATGGGCTATCTGGAGAGTAAAACGCAACTCTGGCATTTGGCCGCGCTGGAGAAAGTATCCAATGCACCGGTATCCAAATGGCTACATCGGGAATACCGCGAAGGACAGTGGCGGCTATCGTTGCACTGTGCGGGAATTCGCGTCTGTGACCAGCTCGACCGACTGCTGTGGCGCAATGTTTCGCACGTGGTACTGACCTCCGCGACCTTACGCTCCCTGAACAGTTACCAGCGGCTGAAAGAACTCTCAGGCCTGGATGAAGAGGAGTGCGATCGTTTTATTACGCTGGATTCGCCTTTCAACCACTGTCAACAAGGCAAGCTGGTGATCCCAAAAATGCACTGTGAACCCTTGCTGGAAAATGAAGTGCCACATATTGCTGAAATGGCGCGTTTTTTCCGCCAATCATTGGCCCAGCACGCGCACAAAGGAATTCTGGTGTTGTTCGCCAGCCAAAGAGCGATGCAGCAGTTTCTCTCACAGGTCACCGATTTACGCTTAATGCTGCTAGTGCAAGGGGATCAGCCGCGTTCGCGCCTGATTGCGTTGCACCGACAACGCGTGGAGGCGGGCGACGTCAGCGTACTAGTTGGTTTGCAATCTTTTGCCGAAGGGCTGGATTTGAAAGGCGAACTGCTGTCGCAAGTGCATATTCATAAGATTGCCTTTCCCCCGATTGACAGCCCGGTGATCCTGACCGAAGGGGAGTGGTTAAAAAGTCAGAAACGCCATCCCTTTGTGGTGCAAAGCCTGCCTGCCGCTTCATTTAACCTGATCCAGCAGGTCGGGCGTTTGATTCGCAGTCATACCTGTTTTGGTGAAATCGTTATCTATGACAGACGCTTGTTGACCAAGGGATACGGAGCGCAACTGTTGGCGGCGTTGCCGGTATTTCCCATCGAACAACGTGATGTGCCAGCCTGATATAAACATGCTATTTTTGCAGAAAGAGATCGATCGTCTTTTTCACGGGAGAACGCATGGACTTTACCACCATCATCAAAGAGATCGGGCGGGGGAAAAATCACGCACGTGATTTGGATCAGGACGCTGCCTACTCGCTATATCGTCATATGCTGCAAGGTGATGTGCCCGATCTGGAACTGGGCGGTGTACTGATTGCCTTGCGAATCAAAGGGGAAGGTGAAGCAGAGCTGCGCGGTTTCTATCAGGCCGCCAGTGAGCAGGTGTTGCGCTTGCACGCGCCTGCGGGTCGCCCGATGCCTATTGTCATCCCTAGCTACAACGGTGCGCGGCGCCAGCCCAATCTGACGCCGTTGCTGGCGTTGTTGCTGGTTAAATTGGGCTTTCCGGTGGTGGTTCACGGCGTTGAAAATGACCCGACGTGGGTAACCAGCGCGGAAATTTTGCAAGCGCTCGGGGTGAAAAGTGCGAGCAGTGCCAAGGCGGCTCAGTCATTGATTGATGGAGGGTTCCCGGTATTTATTCCGATTTCAGTCCTGAGTCCTGCCTTGGATAAACAGTTGCAACTGCGTTGGAGCATGGGCGTGCGCAATAGCAGCCATACGTTGGCTAAATTGTTGACGCCTTTTGGCGAGCAAGAGGCATTGCGTTTGACCAGTGTCTCTCATCCGGAATACGTCACTCGGCTTAATCAGTTTTTCCTCGGTAATGAGACCAGAGCGTTGCTGATGCACGGCACGGAAGGTGAGGTCTATGCTAATCCGCAGCGATGCCCTGAAATCCATTTTATTCGTGGGCAACACAGCGTAGTGCTGCAACAGCGTCAGGATATTGTTGTAGCACCGGATAAGTTGCCGATTGCCCGTGATGTAGCGACGACTGCGCGTTGGACAGCGCAGTGCCTGGCGGGGGAAATTGCAGTGCCTTATGCCCTGCGTTTGCAGCTTGCTTGCTGTCTGGTTGCTGGCGGTATGTCTCCAACCATGGAACAAGCGGTGGCGACAATTAGGTCACGTATTCAATGAGTGTATTGCTACAGGCTTTGTTGAATAAATAGAAAGTTTGGGTAATCATCGGAACAGATCACCATAGTTGTTTCAAAATCAGGTCTCCATGGCAAAACAAAATTTTAAAATCACTAACTGGCCCTCCTATAACAAG
>NZ_JBPETA010000222.1:0-4613 GCF_051710365.1 Symbiopectobacterium sp.
GGTTACGGATGGTAACGTGGGGAGTACTCATGCTGATTGGTCTGCAAAAAGCAGTAATAAATTCAGAACTTCAGAATACTGTCAAGTCCCGAAAAAAGAAAAATCAGGTGCGGAATGACGGATATAGGCGATCTCTTCCAGTACCACCGCGTTGTGCACCGCGGTATCAGCGTCTTTTCCCCAAGCGAAAGGCCCGTGTGCGTTGACGAGCACGGCGGGAATATCCAAGGGGGAAAGCTGGCGTTGATGAAAGGTCTCCACAATCACATTCCCCGTTTCCCACTCATAGCGGCCATCGATCTCCACGTCTGTCATCAGACGGGTGCAAGGGATTGCGCCATAAAAGTAATCGGCATGGGTGGTACCAAAGGCTGGCAAATCTTTGCCCGCCTGCGACCAAATGGTCGCATGGCGTGAGTGCGTATGCACAATGCCACCAATCTGATCAAACGCCAGATCCAGATAAAGCACCCGATGTGTATCTGAATCCGATGAAGGCTTCTTGCTTCCTTCAACCACACGCCCGGTTGCCAGTTCCACCATATCTTCGGCGGTCATCACCGGGTAAGCCACACCTGACGGTTTGATGACCATCAGTCCCTGCTGACGATCGACTGCACTGACATTTCCCCAGGTAAAGGTCACCAGGTGATGCGCTGGCAGCGCCAGATTCGCCTCCAGCACCTGCTGTTTGAGTTCTTCTAACATCATTTGCCCCCTTTCATCCGATAGGATATTGTCGGGGAGTCGGAGTGCCGCACCTATGGGCTAACTGGCTAAAAACCCTGCTACGATCTGCTGCGCATTACCCTTTATGACCGGGAAATCATTTATCACCGCGGTCACCGTTATGGCACGAATAGCATTTACGACAAACCTCGCGCGAAGCAATTAGGATTTTTCCACCTGCCCAGAGCACTTCCGACGATTATACTGAGAGAAAGAGAGAGATGGCCGACAATGTCAGATTAAATAGTGCAAATATCGTGTAATGCGATATTTTCCCGCCGTCGCGGGCGAAAACATCAGGAGATCACCATGGTTGTGAAAAAAGGTTTCGTCGTTACTGCCCTTGCCGTAGCACTAGTCATGACGCTCAGCGGCTGTTCCAACATGTCCAAACGCGATCGTAATACCGCCATTGGCGCTGGGGTTGGCGCAGTCGGTGGGGCAATCCTGACCGGTGGCGGCACGTTGGGCACGCTGGGTGGTGCGGCCATTGGCGGCATTATTGGTCATCAGGTCGATTAATGGCGAGTGACAGCAGGGGACGCCCTGCTGTCAGATTCTGTATTAACCGCCCGCCAGCTTGACCTTCAATCCCTTCGCTTCCAATAGCTGTTTTAGCAGATCGCGCTTATCGCCCTGAATCTCAATGCTGCCTTCTTTAACCGCACCGCCACAGCCACACTTCTTTTTTAGCTCTGCGGCCAACGCGGTGAGCGCGCCATCATCCAGATCGAGACCAGTGATAATACATACGCCCTTTCCTTTTCGCCCGCTGGTTTGCCGTTGAATGCGCACCACACCGTCGCCTTTGGCACGCGTTACCGGAACGGGTTCTTCCTTGATGCGTCCAGTGTCGGTGGAATAGACCAACCGACTGTTACTCTCACTCATGCCTGCCCTCCCGCCAACAACGAATGCCGAATCTGCGCCAGCGTGTGCGCCGGATCGGCAGATTGGGTGATCGGACGCCCAATGACCATATAATCAACCCCTGCCGCCTGCGCCTGTTCCGGCGTCATAATACGACGCTGATCGCCACTAGCGCTGCCCGCCGAACGAATACCCGGCGTAACCAGCTTGAACGCGCTACCACAAACCTGCTTCAGTCGCTGCGCTTCCTGCGCAGAACACACCACCCCATCCAATCCACAATCACAGGTCAGCACCGCAAGGCGCTCAGCCTGCTGCGCCGGTGTCGCGGTGATGCCTAACGCCAGCAGATCGTCGGCTTCCATGCTGGTCAATACAGTAACAGCAATCAGCAACGGCGCATCGGCGCCAAAGGGTTGCAATGCCGCTTTTGCTGCTTCCATCATCCGCCGACCACCACTGGCATGGACGTTGACCATCCACACCCCTAATTCTGCCGCAGCTGCCACCGCATGTGCGGCCGTGTTAGGGATATCGTGAAATTTGAGGTCGAGAAAAACGTCAAAACCGCGCTGCTGCAACGCCTTAACAAATTGCGAACCGAAAAGGGTAAACATCTCTTTGCCCACTTTCAGCCGACAATCCTGTGGGTTGATGCGATCGACAAACGCCAACGCCTGATTCTGGTCAGCATAGTCTAATGCGACAACGATTGGAGACGTAACGGCATGCGGTGGGGTGATGTGTTCGCTCATGTGGCCCTCAGTTTTGCTTGGCGATTGAATCCGTGGAGTGAGATTGGTCCGCGTATAAAAATTTTCCGCCGCATTCTACCCTTCTCTCCCGCGAAAGCTCAGCAGCCCTGCCGGACAGCGCCGCATTTCGCGCGGTGTTCACCGTGAATTTGTTTCCAATAACAAGTATGTTGTAACTAAATCGCGTTTTATAAAATAGACAATAGCATAAGGCACACCTCACGCTATTGTCCGTCCAAACCACGAATCGGTTTGATGCTGGCCCATGAGCGGCATGAAGGACAGTGCCAGTATAGGGATTGCGAGGTGAAGCCACACTTCTGGCAGCTATAGCGCGGTTTGGTGCGTATCTGTTCTCCCACCATATCGCGTAGCACCAGCAAGCTCTCTTTGGCTCGACCATCTTCGGCTTCACTCAGGTGGAAATCCATCAGACGATGGAAAACACGCATTGTCGGGTGACGCTGTAACTGGCGGTTGATGTAGACCTGTGCCACCTCAACCCCTTCTTTGCGCTCCAGGATATCCGCCAACATCAGATCGGCGCTGGCACCGGTATTCTCTTCAACACAGCGTTTGAGAAAATCTTCCCATGCCTCCGACGCAGGCAAGTGCTGGTAACAGGTTTCCAGCATCGGCAGGGTTTCACTGACAAAGGCTTTATCTTGTTCCAGAACCTGCTGGAGCACCTCTACCGCAGGCGCATAGCGCTCCTGAGCGATATGAATGCGTCCCATCATGATCGACGCCCGAGCGCACGCTTTATCCGTTGCTGCACTCTTTTTCAATAGCGTCAACGCTTTATCCAGATCGTCACTGCTCATCGCTTGCAGCGCCAGTTCGCAGTAGAAATGGGCGATTTCCGTATTCAACTGCGGCTGGCCGAGTTTGACCAGTTTTTCCGCAATATCGATCGCCTTCTGCCAGTCGCTGGTAGCCTGATAGATCTGCAACAGTTGTTGAAGCGCGCTGCGACGAAAATCCTCTTCATCCACCAGTTGGGTGAAGATCTCTTCAGCACGATCATACAGCCCGGCGGCCATATAATCACGCCCCAGTTGCTGCACCGCCAGCAGGCGCTGTTCGAACGATAACGAGGCGCTTTCCGTCAATGCCTGATGAATGCGAATAGCACGGTCGACCTCACCGCGTGAGCGGAACAGGTTACCCAGCGTCAGATGCGCCTCGAAGGTGTTACTCTCGTCCTTGATCATATCAAGGAACAGCTCCACCGCTTTATCCTGCTGATTAGAAAGAAAAAAGTTCACACCTGTCACATACTCTCGCGACAAGCGGTTGGCTTCCTGATCCTTGTCCTGCTGCGCGCTTCTGCGGCCCATGTACCACCCGTATGCGGCGGCCACCGGCAATAACAGAAACAGCAGTTCTAGCATAGAGGAGGATCCTTAGTGGGAAACAGAGGGCGGCGTTTCGCTCTCTGTTACAGACTGTTGCTGTTCCAGGCGTTTGATTTTACGTTGCGCACGGCCCAAGGTGATGCGCAATCGCAGGTAGAATAAACCGCAGATCACCCACCCCAGCACAAACCCTACTGCAAACAGCGTCGCAAGTAGCGTGGAAACACGATATTCGCCCTGCGCCAGCAGATAGTTGAAGGTGACAACTTGCTCGTTGTGCGCCCCCAATGTAATGGAAATGATGAATATCGCCAGTACCAATAAGAAGATCAGCAAGTATTTCACGTTCTTGTTCCTGTGATATCGCCTTAACCTGATGATTATGCCAAATGTTGGCGCTAAACCCCATAGAATTATCCATTATAGCCGGAGAAAGGACGCGGCTAGCTGAGGTAGCATCAGACGAGAGCGGCAATACCGCCTGTTTTTGAACAACCCGATAACAAAAAGCGATGATCGACAAAACGCGATTCAGGCAAAAGCAATTTTATATAGGGCAAGAGCGCGTGGCGGGCTTCCGCCGGGGGCATGAAATGGCCGCTGGCATTACTCCAAAAAGCCAACTGCTGTTGAACAAATTTTAGCACCCCAGCGAAATGCACCTTGGTGACATTCACAAAAGAAGAGTGTCCTTTAAGGGGGAGCCTGCTTATCGGTTCTTCAGGGCAGGCTAACGCTGCGCACTGGATCTTGTAGGGCGCGTCGACAGGGATGATAAAATGTACTAGCTCAGACCTGATCTGACAGTTACCGGTTATTTATACAGGTGTCTGTCAGATTAAATCTGGTTCAGATTTTTTTCTGCCCAGACCCGTTTACCATCAAGTAATGTTGCCATTGG
>NZ_JBPETA010000223.1:0-4547 GCF_051710365.1 Symbiopectobacterium sp.
GATTGTTAGTATGAATCATGAGAGTTACCTCGTGTTTTGTATAAGGATTGGACACCCATATCAAAACCGGTAACTCTCAACCTTGCAAGGTCCAGTGTCAGATCAAGTCGCGACTAATACACATGATTGGCATTGTTTCTTTCCGCACATCGGATTGCGTCCGCTCGCCATTGTGCCAGCGCACACTCTTCGCTTATAACTGATGCATTCTGCCGTCAACGTAGTGGCTTACGCTGACGGCAGCTCTTCCTCTCTCTCTCTGTTCGGTCATTCGCTCCCACGGGGATACACCTGTGCGCCTGAAACGCCAGCGTCTTTTTTCTGTCATCACGCCGTCGCATTGCTTTCTTACCCTACGGATTCCGATATAAAGTCCCAAAGAGGATGCCCGTATGTTTCTGTCTTTCCTGCTTTACTGGCAGGCGGTTTTTACACGCCTGTCCTCCCCACTGTGTTATCTCGCGTTGCTGCTATGGCCACGCCGGGTTGCACAAAACGTCTCTCGTGTATTGCGTGGAGCGGAGCGATGAACCGCTCGGTTGATATCACGGTTAGCGGCCTTTGCTTTCACATTGCGCAGCAACCGATTCTGCGTGACATCGATCTGCACGTTCCTGCCGGCACGGTACTTGCGTTGCTAGGCCCATCCGGTTGTGGCAAAAGCACGCTGCTTAAACTGCTGGCAGGGCTACTGCAACCGACGGATGGCAGCATTGTCTTCGGTGGCGTTCGGGTCGCCGAGGCGCGTTTTAGCGCACCGCCGGAGCAACGTGATTTAGGTATGGTGTTTCAGGACTATGCGTTGTGGCCGCATATGATGGTGCGTGAGAACGTTGCCTTTCCGCTGAAGATGCGCGGCCTCAATGCGGCGCGCCGTAAAGAGAAAACGGATGCCGCTTTGGAGCGTGTTGGGCTGCACTCCTTGGCCGATCGCTACCCCTCCGCATTGTCGGGCGGTCAACAGCAGCGTGTCGCTTTAGCGCGCGCTGTGGTGGCCGAGCCGCGGATTCTGCTGTTCGATGAACCGCTTTCCAATCTTGATCGCGATCTACGTGAGTCACTCAGTAAAGAGATGTCGGCATTACTTCGTCAGTTAGGTACGACCGCGGTATATGTCACGCACGATCGCGAAGAAGCGAACACCATGGCAGATGCGATTGCCACGTTATCCGCAGGCCAACTGTTCTCTGTTTCCACCTTAAATGCAGAGTAGGGGAGTTATACGATGAACATGAACACAGTAAATCTCAGTATGGTTTACCTCAGTAAAAAGTTAACATCAGGAGTATTAACAGGTATGGCGATTTCTTTGATCATGGCAAGCAGCAGTGCGCTGGCATTGACGGTGTATACCGCAGTGCCAGGATCGTTAAGCAGCAAGCTGGCTGCCGGGTTTGAAAAGGAAACCGGCGTTAAAGTTGATATTTTTCAAGCAACCACCGGCAAAGTGATGTCCAGGCTGGACGCCGAACAAGCGAACCCGCGTGCGGATGTGTTGATCTCCGCCTCCTGGGATACCGCCACGGATTTGCAGCAGCGTGGCTGGCTGCTGGCCTATGAAAGTAAAAATGCTGCTCAGGTACCTGCACCGTTTAAAACCCCTTATTACGTCGCTCAGGGCATTTCTGCGTTGGGGATTGTGTGGAACAGCAAGAGTGGCACTCCAGAGCCGAAGGATTGGCAGGATTTGGCTCAGCCTGCATTCAAAGATAAGGTGACAACGCCCGATCCGGCACTCTCAGGTGCTTCGCTAGACCTGATTATCGGCTTACAAAATACACAAGGTGAGAACGTCTGGAAGCTGTTTAACGTCTTGAAGAACAACGGGATGATCGTGGCGGGCCCTAACGCGCAAGCGCTGACGCCGGTGTTGCAAGGGGCCAAGGCTGCCGTGTTTGGCGCGGTGGATTACGTGGCCTATAACAGCGTTGAGCAAGATGAATCGATCAAGGTGATTTTTCCCACCAGCGGTACGGCGATTACGCCGCGTCCGATGATGATCCTGAAAAGCAGTCAGCATCAGGAGCAGGCAAAAGCGTTTGTTGATTATGTGCTTTCACCCGCAGGGCAAGAGGCGGTTGCAGAGGCCTGGTTGATGCCTGCGCGTCAGGATATTGATGCCAAACGCCCCTTGTTTAAATCCCTGACATTACTCCCGGAAGGGGATGCTGCCAGCACTTCACGTAATGCTATTCTGGCACGTTTTGCGAGCCAGTTCGGGCAACGCTAAGGATTAACAGCGCCAGCGCAATGCTGGCGCAGGATTAAAACATGAGAGGTTTTGCATTATTGCCACTGGTTACGGTGGCAATACTTTTCGTGCTGGTGGGTATTCCCGTTATCTTTGTTGTGCTGCAAGCGGTTTTTCCGGGGCTGGATGAAGGCTCGATGCGTGAGCCAATGAGTGCATTTATCGCCGTGGCGCAGGATCCCCGCCTTGGCCCGTTGATCTCTAATACTTTCGGCATTGGTATTGGTGTTGCATTGCTGAGTGGCTTATTGGGGATAACGTTGGGAACCTTACGCGGGTTGTTCCATATTCCCTGTGCCCGAGTGTGGGATTTGTTATTTCTGATCCCCTTTTTGATCCCTCCATATATTTCGGCCCTGTCATGGATGCTTGCACTGCAAGCGCGCGGCTATCTGGAACAGCTTTTCTCGTTCAAGTTTAATGCGCTGCTGTTCTCATTGCCGGGTATGGCGATAGTGATGGCATTAAATATTTTCCCTGTGGTCTATTTTGCCGTCTCGCGCAGCATGGCGAGTCACGGTGGGCATCTTGCAGATGTTGCCCGGGTACATGGCGCGGGTCCGTGGGCGGCATTTTTCCGTGTTACATTGCCGCTGGCATTGCCAGCGATTGCGGCCAGTTGTCTGCTGGCGTTAGCGCTGGCAATCGAGGAGTACGGCGTGCCTGCCGCGATCGGTCCGCATGCAGGGATTCAGGCATTGACTACCGGAATTGAGCAACGCCTTGCAGATTGGCCTATCGATCTTTCAGGTGCAGCGGTGCTGTCGTTGTTGTTGGTTGCATTGGCATTGACGGCCTACACCGTTCAGCGCGCACTCACTGCGGGAAAAGACGTTGGCACCATTACCGGGAAGCCAGCGGCTATTGTGATTCGCGATCCGGGGCGCTGGACGCTGCCCTTCGTGACGCTGTTCTCCGGCGTGGCGGTGATTGCTGTAGGCATCCCGGTGAGCGCCATGCTGGTAACCGCCTTTTCCGGCACCCTATTCGGTGGGCTATCTGCGGACAATGTGACGCTAAGGCATTTTAGTGCAGTGCTGAACAATCAAAATCAGGCGCTAAGTGCGCTCTTAAGCAGCATGGGATTAGCCAGCGGCACTGCATTACTGACGGGGATTGTTGGAACGCTGGTGGCCTGGCTGGTGACGGTAAGGCGTGTCCGCGGTGCGGCGCTACTGGATGGCCTCTCGCTGTTGCCTGTGGCGCTTCCCGGCATTGTGGTTGGCGTGGGGCTGATATTGGCCTGGAACCGAAGCTTTTGGCCGATTACGCCCTACAACTCCTGGGCGATTCTCCTGTTGGCGTACAGTTGCTTGTTGTTGCCTTATCCCATCCGCTATGTGAGTGCGGCATTGCGTCAACTTGGTCCTAACCTGGAAGCTGCCGCCCGCGTTCACGGCGCCTCGACGTTGAGGGCATTGCGTTATGTGGTGGCACCGCTTGTCTTCCCCAGCTTGCTGGCGGCGATGCTGTTGGTGTTTGCCGTCGCCGTTCGTGAGCTGGTGACCTCATTGCTCTTGGCTCCGGCGGGTGTGCAAACCACCGCGATCTTTATCTGGCGACAGTTTGAGCAGGGGTCTGTAGGGCAGGGAATGGCGATGGCAACGGTGGCAATGACGGTAAGTCTGGCAACCATGTTATTGGGGATTCATCTGTATCAGCGTTTTCAGCCGGGGGAATGAGAATCTGGCTGTGCGCTAAAAGCAAAAACGCCCCTGATTGCTCAGAGGCGTTCTTTTATATGGCGGCGAGAGAGGGGTTCGAACCCTCGATACGCTTTCACGTATACACACTTTCCAGGCGTGCTCCTTCAGCCACTCAGACACCTCACCGGGGGTTGCCGTTCAAGGGCAACGGGGCGGTACTATAGGGAGTCGACCGCTTTCGGTCAAGCAGAATTTTATGGATTTCACGCATCTGATTACACAGTGAACGCCTGAGATGAAACAGACTGAATGGAATGCGATAACACGGCGACTGACACGCGAACAGCGCGGATTGACGCATAAAAAAACCGCAGGTGTTTCCACCCGCGGCTGATAAATCGATACTGCAACTTTCCCTCTAGGGGAATTATGCCAGCAGCGATTTGATAAAGCTGGTCAGTTCTGCATCTTTGCTGTTGGCAAAGAAGTATTCCTGGAATTTAGGACCAGAAATAGCACCTTTAACCGGCTTTGTTGAATAAATAGAAAGTTTGGGTAATCATCGGAACAGATCACCATAGTTGTTTCAAAATCAGGTCTCCATGGCAAAACAAAATTTTAAAATCACTAACTGGCCCTCCTATAACAAG
>NZ_JBPETA010000224.1:0-4532 GCF_051710365.1 Symbiopectobacterium sp.
CCAATGGCAACATTACTTGATGGTAAACGGGTCTGGGCAGAAAAAAATCTGAACCAGATTTAATCTGACAGACACCTGTATAAATAACCGGTAACTGTCAGATCAGGTCTGAGCTAGTACAGATAACTCTATTTGGTATGACGTGCTTTCAGTCGGCCGATAATGGTTGCCAGATCCAGATCCTGCAACAACACCAGCAGGTGATACATCAAATCGGCGGCTTCGTTAGTCAGCTCTTCGGTATCGTGTACGGTGGCGGCCAGTGCGGTCTCCAGCCCTTCTTCGCCGACTTTCTGCGCAATGCGTTTGGTGCCGCTGGCATACAGTTTTGCGGTATAAGAGCTAGCCGGGTCTGCCTGTTTGCGGCTCGCTAACAATTGCTCGAGCTGATGCAAGAATAACCACTCATGCTGTGCCGGGGCAAAACAGCTGCTGGTGCCTTGGTGGCAGGTCGGGCCGATGGGGTTCGCCAGTACCAACAGACTGTCATTGTCACAGTCTGGTGTAATGCTCACTACGTTAAGGAAGTGGCCGGAGGATTCTCCCTTGGTCCACAGCCGCTGTTTAGTGCGGGAATAAAAGGTGACCTTGCCACTCTGTTCAGTCGTTTCCAGCGCTGCCTGATTCATATACCCCAGCATCAACACTTCACCGGATACCGCATGTTGCACAATGGCGGGGATCATCCCGTCGGTTTTTTCCCAATCAAGTTGGGCTTTCTGTTGTTGGCTTAACACGCTCTGATCTCCACACCTTGTTGCTTAAGGTATTTCTTTAATTCGCCAATATTGATGATTTGCTTATGGAATACTGACGCGGCCAGCGCACCATCCACCTGAGCCTGCTCAAAGGCTTGTAAAAAGTGCTCAGGTGTACCGGCCCCGCCAGAGGCGATCAATGGAACATGGCAGCGTTCACGCACCAATTTCAGTTGTTCCAGATCGTAACCGTTACGCACGCCATCCTGATTCATTATGTTCAGCACAATTTCACCGGCACCGCGCTGTTGCACTTCCTGCACCCAATCCAGCGTTTCCCACTGGGTAACACGGGTGCGGCTTTCATCACCGGTATACTGATTCACATGATAACGCCCGGTAGCGCTGTCATACCAAATATCGATACCGACCACGATGCACTGTACGCCATAACGATCGGCAAGGCGAGTAATCAAGGTAGGATCGGCCAGCGCCGGGGAGTTGATTGAAATTTTATCAGCACCGAACGAGAGGATTTGTCCGGCATCTTCGACACTTTTGATGCCACCGGCTACGCAGAAGGGGATATCAATCACTTCTGCCACGCGGGATACCCAGCTTTTGTCGACCACACGTCCGTCAGACGACGCGGTGATATCGTAAAAGACCAGTTCATCTGCGCCTTCCTGAGCATAACGCTGTGCTAACGGAACGATATCGCCGATGATTTCATGGTTGCGGAACTGCACCCCTTTTACCACCTGACCGTCACGTACGTCGAGACAGGGAATTATCCGTTTTGCCAGCATGCGATGGCCTCCGTTACATTGAATTTGCCTTCGAGCAGCGCTCGTCCGACGATCACGCCTTTCACACCGCTGCCACGCAGATTGGCGATATCCTGCAACCCACCAATGCCGCCAGAAGCCTGGAACGTAATCTGTGGATAGCGTTGGCATACCGCGCGATAGAGTTCCACGTTGGAACCGCTCAGAGTACCGTCACGGGAAATGTCGGTACACAGCATGTGTTTCAGACCAAATGGCTGATATTGTTCGATGACTTGCTCCAGCGTGACACCGGAATTTTCCTGCCAGCCACTGATCGCAACCTGTTTGACTCCTGCATTATCAATGCGCACATCCAGCGCCAGTACCAACGCATCAGCACCATAACGGGTAAACCACGCCTGTACCAACTCCGGCTGTTTAACGGCGGTAGAGCCAATCACGACGCGGGTCGCTCCGGCTTCTAGCAGTGCAACGACATCTTGCTCGGTACGGATACCGCCACCCACCTTTACTGGCACACTCACGCCAGCTAACAGGGTTTTCAGTAACGGGATCTGGCGTGCCGCTGGATCTTTTGCGCCGGTCAAATCCACCAGATGTAACACTTCAGCGCCCTGTTGCTGATAGGCTTGTAAACGGGGGAGGGGATCGCTGCCATACTGGCGTTGCTGACCATAGTCACCCTGATGAAGACGAACCACCTGTCCGTCGATAAGATCGAGTGCGGGGATAATCATGCTGATTACATCTCCAGAAAGTTTTTCAGCAACTGAGCGCCGGCGGCCCCAGAGCGTTCTGGGTGAAATTGCACGCCGTAGAAGTTGTCCTTCTGCACTGCGGCGGTAAAGGCTTCACCGTACTCTGCTTGTGCGATGGTGTTGGCACATACCGGCATGGCATAGCCGTGCACAAAGTAGAAGTAGGCACCTTCATCAATGCCTTGGAACAGACGGTGTCCTGCCTGCGGTGTGACCTGATTCCAGCCCATGTGCGGTAGCGGCAGGCCGCGATCCTGCATTTTTTTTACCGCAGCCGGAATGATATTCAACGTATCAATCCCGCCATTCTCGTCGCTGGCAGAGCCAAGCAGTTGCATGCCGAGGCAGATACCGAGCACCGGTTGGGTGCAGGCCTTGATCAGCGGAATCAAGTCACGGGCGGTAAGCTGGTCCATCGCGGCCTGTACGGTGCCGACGCCGGGTAGAAACAGTTTGTCGGCGCGTAGCACCACCTCAGGATCGCGGCTCACCACTGGGTCATAGCCCAGTCGACGCACCGCATAGGTAACGGAGGCGAGATTGGCGCAACCGGTATCGAGAATCACCACGTTCATCACGGCACCCCTTTCGAGCTGGGCAGGGTATCACCCTCCACTCGAATGGCTTGGCGCAGCGTGCGGCCAAACACTTTGAACAGGCTTTCTACGCGATGGTGATCGTTACGGCCTTTGGTTCTCAAATGCAGCGTGCACCCCATGGCATAGGAGAGCGAGCGGAAGAAGTGCTCGACCATTTCCGTGCTTAAATCGCCCATGCGTTGGTAGTTAAATTCGGCTTTATATTCCAAATGTGGACGTCCGGAAATATCCAGCGCGCAGCGTGCCAGACACTCATCCATCGGCAGCACAAAGCCAAAACGACCGATGCCACGCTTGTCGCCCAGCGCTTTGTTCAGTGCTTCACCCAAAGCGAGACCGGTGTCTTCCACCGTGTGGTGATCGTCGATGTAAAGATCGCCTTTCACATCGATGTTCATACGGAATCCACCGTGGGTGGCAATCTGGTCAAGCATGTGGTCGAAGAAACCGACGCCAGTGTGGATCTTGCTGCCGCCTTCCTGATCCAGCCACACTTCTACATTAATGGAGGTTTCCCGCGTCACGCGATTCACCAGTGCATGGCGGTTGCGTTGGGTAAGCTTGTCGGTGATGGTCTGCCAGTCAAGTCCATCACGCTGATAGCGTAATCCGGTGATCCCCATGTTTTGCGCCAACTGTACGTCCGTTTCGCGATCGCCAATCACGTAACTGTTGGCGCTGTCCATCGGGTTCTGTTGCAAAAAGGCATCCACCAGCGCGGTTTTAGGTTTGCGACACGCACAGTTATCCGCTGGAAGATGCGGACAAATCAGCACCTCTTCGAATTCAATGCCTTGTGAGGTAAGAATCTGCATCATCAACTGGTGCGGCGGATTGAACGTTTCTTGCGGGAAACTGTGCGTGCCAAGCCCGTCTTGATTGGTGATCATCACCAGCTTGAAACCGGATTTCTGCAAACTCAGCAGGGAAGGGATGACGGCAGGCTCCAGCGCCAGTTTATCTAAACGGTCAACCTGGAAGTCTTGCGGCGGCTCGGCAATCAGCGTGCCATCGCGGTCAATAAAAAGAAATTTCTGTCCCATGTCTGCTCCTGAAGATTACTCGTTAGTGCCGGATAAGGCGCACAGTGCGGCAACCACCTGCTGGCATTCGCCACGACTGCCGATAGTGATGCGCAGGCATCCGGAAAGGCCGGGCTGTTTGTTCTGATCGCGTAAAATAATGCCCTGATCCCACAGCGTTTTGAAGACATTACTGGCGGCGGCGAAACGTACCAATACGTAGTTACTGGCGCTGTCGAACACCTGTTCCACACAAGGTAACGGTGCCAGCGCGGCCATCAGCCAGGCGCGGTTTTCAGCAATCTCTGCGACGCGTTCACGCATCGTGCCGATCCCTGTGTCATCCAGCGCTTGCGCGGCGATATCTGCCACCGGCGTTGAAAGCGGGTAAGGTGCGATGACCTTCAGCAGCAGCGCGATCACGGGTTCATTCGCCAGCGTAAAACCGCAACGCAACCCTGCCAGCGCAAACGCTTTGGAAAGGGTACGCAGCACCACCAGATGCGGATAGTCTGCCAGCCAGCCTGCGACCGTGGAACCGGGGTTGACTTCGATATAGGCTTCATCCACCACCACCAACGCTTGGCCCGCAGCCAATGCCAACAGCTTGCGCAGATCGTCTGCGTCAAGGACGTTACCGGTTGGGTTGTTGGGACTACACACG
>NZ_JBPETA010000225.1:0-4425 GCF_051710365.1 Symbiopectobacterium sp.
CGGTTTTTTCTTCATATCTGGCACGCTACGTCCTTGAACTGCCAAAGCATTACGTATGCGATACTCGAGAGCGGAATAGATCATCAGGCTACAAGTCATTACCATGAGTAGTGCTTCGATACGTTCTATGGTTTAAAGTCGTGCGCAGAATACCTCTAAGTGGGTATTCTTGTTTTAAGCCAGATCACAACTTTTGCGCTAAAAAAGCGAAATTCTAAACACATCAATATGCGCTAAATGCTTAAAAAACCTAAAATTGATTTGAATCAATTTTCAATTCAACGCGCATTTAGTGCGCTGGTTAATTCTGCACCTTCACGGCGATCAATCCGTGGCGCTATAGTGAGTGTCTGCCCGGCACCGTTGATGACGTTGTGGAAGAGGTAAACCATGGAGACGTCGAACCAGGAATCGAATATCGGTGATAACCTCGACAGTTGCCTGCGATGCGGTGCCTGCTGCGGTTTTTTTCGCGTTTCATTTTACTGGGCAGAAGCTGATGACGGTGGTGGACTGACACCGGCAGGTCTGACAGAACCCATTACTCCATTTATTCGTTGTATGCAGGGCACCAACAGCAAGGCTCACTGTCGTTGTACTGCGCTGGAAGGTGAGATCGGTCAGGCAGTCAGTTGCAACATCTATACACAGCGTCCCTCGCCGTGCCATGAGTTTTTACGGTCCGATGAGAATGGAGAGGAAAATGACGCCTGCAATCGAGCCAGAGCCCGCTATGGCTTGCCCCCGCTTTAACCTGCCGAATAAAATTGCAGCGAATACCCTTTTCAGACGTGCAGCAAGGTGCAACCTTTTGAGGTAACAGGTTACAATGCGGATCATTGGGCGCGGTGACGCGTCGTTTTCACTGTTGAATAGCCAAGGAGCCTTCATGTCTATCACGGCCGGTACCCTCTACCGTGACACTATGAATTTTACGCGTAACCAACTTATCGGCCTGTTGTTGCTGTCATTGCTCACGGCGGTCATTACTGTCATGTTAAATCAGGCATTGATACCGGCACCGGAACAGTTACAGCTATTGAGTAATGTCAGCGGCGATCTTTCCAGTACCGGTCAGTTAGGGTTGCACGACCTGATTCAACAAATGACGCCCGAGCAGCAGATGGTGCTGCTCAAAGTTTCCGCTGCCAGCACCTTTGCAGCACTGGTCGGCAATGCGTTGCTGACTGGCGGCGTGCTGACGCTGGTAAGACAGGTTTCTGCCGGACAACCTACCAGCGCGCTACGCGCGATTGGTGGTTCCGCTCCGCTGCTGCCGCGACTGTTCTTTTTGATTCTGGTGGGTACCATTTTGGTGCAGCTGGGCATGCTTCTGTTAATCGTGCCGGGGGTGTTGCTGGCCATAGCAGTGAGTATGTCACCGGTGATCGCAGCGGTTGAGAATAAAGGCGTTTTCGCCTCCATCCGCCTCAGCGCAAAGCTCGCCTACAGCAATCTGAAGCTGGTTGCCCCAGCCGTGCTTTTTTGGTTATTGGATAAAGTTGCCCTACTGATGCTGGTTGCGCGTCTGCCGCTGACATCGCCGACCACCATGGCAATTCTGATGAACGGGGTGAGTAACCTGATCTCTGCCATCTTTTTGATCTATCTTTTCCGTCTGTATATGTTACTGCGTCAATAATGCGCGAACATGCCGTCTGCGGGCGGCATGTTTGATTAACAAAAAAGTAATGTTCTGCAAATTCTTACGATAAAACAGGAAGCGGATGGCGCAATCAAGGATAATGATAACCAGCAGCAGACGATCGCCTATGGGTGAATGTGGTTAATCTTTGGCACCTCGCGTTGTAATAGGTCGATATAATGAAGCAACTTCTTGATTTCTTACCTTTAGTTATTTTTTTCGTCGTATACAAACTGCACGATATCTTTTGGGCAACCGGTGCGCTAATCGCTGCCACACTCGCCGCTTTCCTCTACAGCTGGTACAAGTTCCGCAAGGTAGAAAAAACCATGCTGGTCACCGTAGTGTTGGTGGCGGTGTTCGGCGGGCTGACTATCTATTTCCATAACCCCGAATTCATCAAATGGAAAGTGACAATCATTTATGCGCTGTTCGCCGGTGCGTTACTGATCGGTCAGTGGTTTTTCAACAAATCGCTGATTCAGAGCATGCTGGGCAAAGAGATTACGCTGCCGCAACCGGTTTGGCGTAAGCTGAATAGCGCTTGGGCACTGTTCTTCATTGCCTGCGGACTGCTCAATATCTATGTTGCGTTTTGGTTGTCAGAAGGGCTGTGGATGAACTTCAAAGTATTCGGGCTGACAGGGCTCACCTTGTTGTTTACACTGGCCTGTGGCGTTTACATCTATCGCCATCTGCCGCCTGAGCAGAATAATAACGAAAGCAAACAGTAATCCTTTAAACGTTAACCTGAGACGACGATGAGCACTACTCAAACTGCACCTCACGGTGAGCTGGTTCTGCGCACGCTGGCTATGCCCGCTGATACCAATGCCAATGGCGATATCTTTGGTGGCTGGCTGATGTCGCAAATGGACATTGGCGGAGCCATCATGGCGAAAGAGATTGCCGAAGGACGCGTTGTCACGGTACGCGTTGACGGCATGAGCTTCCTCAAACCCGTCGCCGTTGGTGATGTGGTTTGCTGCTATGCCCGCTGCCTGCGCACCGGTCGCAGTTCGCTGGACATCAATGTTGAAGTGTGGGTGAAAAAGGTCTCAACCGCGCCCATCGGGCAACGTTACCGCGCAACCCAGGCGCTTTTCACCTACGTTGCAGTGGATGAAGCGGGTCACCCCTGCGAATTACCGGCCGGGAAAAGCCACTTTACCGCACCCGACCCAGCCCAGGAACAACCCTGATCGCCCATTAACGTCACGGGCCTTGGACAAAAAAAGAACCGCATTTGCGGTTCTTTTTTTATTGATGTGCAGTGGCGGGTTTATTCAACCACAGCGCCACCATCAATTTTAAAGATGATGGTGACCTGCAAATCTTTACCCGGTTTTCCCGCTTCGTAACGCCATTTACGCATTGCCTGACGAATATCGCGTTCAAACATATTGCGCGGCTGTGCGTTCAGCACGCGGATATTGTCTACTCGCCCTTCACTATCTACATCAAACTGAAGCGTTGCCCTGCCTTCCACGCGCAGCGCAAACGCTCGTGCCGGATACTGCGGTTGCGCGCGGCTAAACGGGCGCGGCCCTGACGATTGCGCCGAGGCAGACGGTGCCGGAGCTTGACGTACAGGCGCATTGTCACAGGTTTTGCTGGCATCCTCTGAGGTAAACGGCGAGGGTGGCTGTTTCTCATCAGCCTTCTCTTGCGTCTTCTTCGGTTGCTCGACCTTTTTCTTCACCGGTTCCGTTTTCGGTTTCGGTTTCGGCTTAGGTTTCGGTTCTGGCTTTGGCTCAGGCAACGGGATCGCGACAGGCTGCGGCAAAGGTTCCGGCTCTGGCTCAGGTTGTTTCACTGCTTCGACCTGTGGTTCTGGCTCCGGCTGTACAGCCTGCGGTGCGGGAGCCGCTTCCGTCGCCGCAGGTGCGACCATCACAACGCTGATCGGCTTCGTCGCCTGAGGAAGTTCAAGTGCGTCATTAAACGATGCGTATAACAATACGGCGATTAATCCACCATGAGCGCCAACAGAAAGTAAAAAAGACCATGATTGGCGGCTGATTCCTAATAAAGTTGTTTGCGGCATAATTTTTCGTTGTCCTCTTAGCCGCCCAAGTTTAAATGCAAATAGCAATCATATTCAATAAGAACCCGATAATTTGTTAAAAAAACCACGGGCAGAGTATGATGGTGTTTTCACGCTATTCCCTTGAGGATTATCAAGATGTTGTACATCATTTTTGCTCAGGACGTTCCTGATTCATTGTCAAATCGTCTGGCTGCACGCCCTGCCCATTTGGCACGCTTGCAAACCTTGCGCGATGGAGGTCGGCTGCTTACAGCAGGTCCACTCCCCGCCGTTGATAGTGAAACCCCCGGTGATGCTGGATTTACCGGTTCCGCGGTTATTGCCGAATTTCCCTCACTGACCGACGCACAGCGCTGGGCTGATGCCGACCCTTACGTGGCCGCAGGCGTGTATCACAGAGTAATCGTAAAACCCTTCAAAAAGGTGTTTTAACCCTGTATTACCAACGGTTATTTTGTTTAAGACAGCATTTATGATGCAGCAAAAACGCCCGATTTAACGCGTTTTTGCTGTATTACCGGCTGTATTTCAACGCCGTGTTTATTTCAGTTAATTTGAAAAACATCAGTAACTGAAGGAAAAAGCTGAAATAATATAGTCATTTAACCGTCATTCCGCACCTACTTTAAGAATAAATTCGACGGTATCGCTCGCCGAGAACATCAACGATGGTCTTGTGAACAGAATTGAGGTTGGATACTTGTGGTGGTCTGTCACCAATACTGAACTC
>NZ_JBPETA010000226.1:0-4419 GCF_051710365.1 Symbiopectobacterium sp.
GGGATTGTTAGTATGAATCATGAGAGTTACCTCGTGTTTTGTATAAGGATTGGACACCCATATCAAAACCGGTAACTCTCAACCTTGCAAGGTCCAGTGTCAGATCAAGTCGCGACTAATACATATGGGATATTATGATTCACAACATGAGGAATGGTGCATCCGGGAGGATTCGAACCTCCGACCGCTCGGTTCGTAGCCGAGTACTCTATCCAGCTGAGCTACGGATGCATAGTAAATGGCGGTGAGGGAGGGATTCGAACCCTCGATGCAGCTTTTGACCGCATACTCCCTTAGCAGGGGAGCGCCTTCAGCCTCTCGGCCACCTCACCAACACGCTAACCTTTGAACCGCGATGATGATGTTTCCTTCATCGTGCTCACCGGTACTGCGTGGCGCACATATTACTTTCCCTGACTTATAAGTCAAACAATTTTTCCTAACTCTTGGTTGTTTGAACAAATCACACCCAACACGCACAGATTAACAGCGAAAAGTCTATTTTATCAACGGCGTTAGCGGCTATTGATGCCTGTGACAAAACGCACTCATAGGAAACTAAAACGGCATGGGAAGATATACAGGGAAGCTAAAACGAACGCGTCCCGCCTGAGAGGCGAGACGCTTGGTAAATCAGTAGGACGTCGGTTGCGACTTTTCCGCTTGGATCCGCTGGTAAATCTCTTCGCGGTGAACAGAAACTTCTTTCGGCGCATTAACACCAATACGAACCTGGTTGCCCTTTACCCCTAGCACGGTAACCGTCACCTCATCGCCAATCATGAGGGTTTCGCCAACTCGACGAGTCAAAATAAGCATTCTTTGCTCCTTGAAAGATTATAAAGAGTCGGGTCTCTTTGTCTCCCCGCCATTCTCCATCATGCGCCGTGAAAACATAAACCTAAATGGGGAAACGCACTCCGCCATCTTACTCCAGTATATCGTTACTTTTAGTTTAGTCGATGTCAGCCGTTTTCGCTGTTTTATCACGACATTTGTTATCACAACAAAGGGCTACGGCATGCTCCGCTTACCAACACAAGCTCGGCAGACCGATATTTCCCCCCAGCGCACGTCCCTGGCCTAAGGGGAAAACGCCAAAATGAATATTTTGGCGTTTCGTTGAGATAACACACTATTTATAGTTATAGACTATCCGTTACCCATGTTTCAACGCTAGATAGTGCCGAAGGTAAAGCGGCAGGGTTGTTCCCACCGGCTTGTGCCATATCAGGACGTCCGCCCCCTTTACCACCGACCTGCTGAGCGATAAAGCCAATCAATTCACCGGCTTTAACACGATCGGTCAAATCCTTCGTGATACCAGAAATCAAGCTGACTTTATCCTCTGAGACGGTTGCCAGCACAATGATGGCTGAACCGAGCTGGTTCTTCAGATCGTCCACCATAGTACGCAATAATTTCGGGTCGGTGTTATCCAACTGTGTTACCAACAGTTTCGCACCCTTGATCGTTTTCGCCTTCGAGGAGAGCGAGGCACTTTCCTGGGCAGCCTGCTGTTCTTTCAACTGTTGCAGCTCTTTTTCCAACTGACGAGTACGATCCAGCAGGGAACGCACTTTTTCCGCCACGTTATGGCTATCGCCTTTGACCAGTTGGGTCACATCCTGTAATACGTCACTTTGACGATGCAGCGCCGCTAGTGCCCCACTGCCCGTTACGGCTTCAATGCGTCGAATGCCCGCCGCCGTCCCTGATTCGGAGACAATCTGGAACAAACCGATATCCCCGGTACGTTTGGCGTGCGTACCGCCACACAGCTCAATGGAGAAATCGCCCATGGTTAATACACGCACATGGTCTTCATATTTCTCGCCGAACAGAGCCATTGCACCTTTCGCTTTTGCATCCGACAGCGCCATCACGTTAGTGTCAACGTCGTGGTTACGACGAATCTGCGCGTTGACAATATCTTCCACCTGACGGATTTGCTCTGCCGTCATGGCTTCCGGTTGCGAGAAGTCAAACCGCAGGTAGTTATCGTTAACCAACGAGCCTTTCTGCGCAACGTGATCGCCCAGTACCTGACGCAGCGCTGCGTGCAGCAAGTGAGTGGCGGAGTGGTTAAGACGAATACGATCGCGACGCTCACTATCTACGTCAGCATTCACCGTATCATTGACGCGCAGCGTACCCTGAGTCAGAGAAACCAGATGACCGATTGCCTGACCAAACTTTTGGGTATTCCCAACGGTAAAGCGCACGTTGGCATTATGCAGTGTCCCTGTATCGCCGACCTGACCGCCCGATTCTCCATAGAACGGTGTTTCATTGAGGATAACCACGCCCTCTTCACCGGCATTGATCGCTTCCACCGCCTGTCCGTTTTGATAGAGCGCGATAACTGTAGCCTGCTGCTGTGTCTTGTCGTATCCCGTAAACGGCGTGGCCACATCAACACGAATCAAGGTGTTATAATCGATGCCGAACCCACTGGTTTCACGCGCGCGCTGGCGTTGTGCTTCCATCGCACGCTCAAAACCGTCCTTATCCACCGTAAGATCGTGCTCACGGCACACGTCTTCCGTTAAATCGAACGGGAAGCCGTAAGTGTCATACAGCCGGAACGCCGTCTCACCGTCCAGCACGTTCCCTTTCAAGTTTTTGATCTCTTCATCCAGCAGGCTAAGGCCGCGTTCCAGCGTGCGGGCGAACTGCTCTTCTTCCGCTTTCAGCGCCTGTTCAACCACCGCTTGCTGCTGTTTCAATTCATCAGCCACCGCCCCCATGACCTGAATCAATGGCGCAACCAATTTATAGAAGAAGGCCTCTTTGGCACCGAGAAAATTACCGTGACGCACCGCGCGACGAATAATACGGCGCAGAACATAACCACGGTTTTCGTTGGATGGCATGACGCCATCAGCGATCAGGAATGCGCAGGAGCGGATATGGTCAGCGATAACGCTCAAGGATTTGTTGCTCAAATCCTGAGTGCCAATAATGCGCGCCGCTTCTTGGATCAATGTGGTAAAGACATCGATCTCGTAGTTGGAATTGACGTGTTGCAATACCGCAGTAACACGCTCCAGCCCCATCCCGGTATCAACAGACGGTTTAGGCAACGGAACCATGGTGCCATCAGCCTGACGGTTGAACTGCATAAATACCAGGTTCCAGATTTCGATATAGCGATCGCCATCTTCATCCGGGCTTCCCGGAGGACCGCCCTGGATATGGTCTCCATGATCGTAAAAAATTTCCGAACACGGACCACATGGGCCAGTATCACCCATCTGCCAGAAGTTGTCAGACGCGTATTGACCGCCCTTGTTGTCACCAATACGGATAATGCGCTCGGCGGGTACGCCGACTTCGTTTGCCCAGATGTCATAGGCTTCATCGTCGGTGGCATATACCGTTACCCATAATTTCTCTTTGGGCAGGTTAAACCATTGCGCACCAGTCAGCAGTTCCCATGCATATTGAATGGCATCACGCTTGAAGTAGTCACCGAAGCTGAAATTACCCAGCATTTCAAAGAAGGTGTGGTGACGCGCGGTGTACCCGACGTTATCTAAATCGTTATGCTTACCGCCTGCACGCACGCAGCGCTGTGACGTGGTAGCACGCACATAGTTGCGCTTGTCCAGCCCCAGGAAAACATCCTTGAACTGGTTCATTCCCGCGTTGGTAAACAGCAATGTCGGATCGTTATTCGGCACCAGTGAACTACTGGAAACGATCTGGTGTCCTTTACTCTGGAAAAAATCGAGAAACGCTTGACGGATCTCAGCGGTGCTCTTGCTCATAATTGTCCTGGAATGAAACTAAAAGAACAGATCGTGGGCAAGGCTAGTGCAGCATAGTGACGCTACCCCTGCAACTCACGAACAAAAAGTGGGAATAAGATAAATTTTCTTCGGGGGGAAGTAAAACACCGGATGCATTCAATGCGAAAAATTCGTATAAATGTCCTGAATTTCATCATGAGAAAAGCCGCGAGTTAACAAGACCCTGTACACGATTCTGTGTAAATGCCTTTTCTCAGTAGTGACCGTCCAGACGATCACCGAACTCGATAATAAAGCGGCTCATAGCCATACGCCAGTCCCTCAGCGGCATCGTCCATTTTTGTGATGCCGCCTGGATTGCCAGCCACACCACCTTTTTCACCGAGTCGTCAGTCGGGAACACCTTCCGTTTCTTGGCTGCATGCCGGATCACGCTGTTCAGCGACTCGATGGCGTTGGTCGTGTAGATCACCTTGCGGATGTCCGTCGGGTAGGCGAAGAACGTGGCCAGATTGGCCCTGTTTGCCTGCCAGCTCTGGCTTATTTGTGCATAGCGGCTGTCCCAGGCACTGGCAAACGCTTCCAGAGCCTGCAGGCCTCCTTCTTCCGTGGGGGCCTGATAGATGGCTTTCAGGTCGCGGGTGACTGCCTTGTAGTCCTTCCA
>NZ_JBPETA010000227.1:0-4409 GCF_051710365.1 Symbiopectobacterium sp.
GCCTGGCCATGTGAGACTTTGGCTTGGTGTTTTTTGGGCAATACCGCATCGATCATTTTTGCAATACTCAGTTCATCGCACAGTGCAGCGACGAGACCTAAGTGATCAAGGTTACGGATGGTAACGGGGGGAGTACTCATGCTGATTGGTCTGCAAAAAGCAGTAATAAATTCAGAACTTCAGAATACCGTCAAGTCCCGAAAAAAGAAAAATCAGGTGCGGAATGACGGTTTTACATAAAATTATATGCCTTATCATTTGATTTGGCATTCAGGAATATTTTTCACCATTATCCTGCTGCACGATAAGATGCAGATGATAACAATGCAAAATAAACAGGTAACCATGATGACGACTAAAAAATTAGCTGTTCAGCGTTGGTGGTATTTAATACCCATCATTTTTATTACCTACAACCTCGCCTATCTCGATCGCGCCAATTATGGTTTCGCGGCCGCATCCGGTATTGAGGTGGATTTGGGCATCAGTAAGGGAACGTCTTCACTGATTGGCGCGCTGTTCTTCCTCGGCTATTTCTTCTTTCAGGTACCAGGCTCCATTTACGCCGTTAAACGCAGCGTGCGCAAACTGATTTTTGTCAGCCTGATCTTGTGGGGGTTGTGTGCCGCCGCCACCGGGTTGGTCAATAATATCCCGATGCTAATGGTGATCCGTTTCATCCTCGGCGTGGTAGAAGCAGCGGTGATGCCCTCCATGCTGATTTACATCAGCACCTGGTTCACCAAAGAGGAACGTTCACGCGCCAACACCTTCCTGGTATTGGGTAATCCGGTCACCGTGCTGTGGATGTCCATCGTCTCAGGCTACCTGATCAATGCGTTCGGCTGGCGTGAAATGTTCATTATCGAAGGCGCGCCGGCGATTATCTGGTGGTTCCTAGTGCGTGATAAGCCCTCTGAAGTCACCTGGATGAGTGCTCAGGAAAAGGCGGATTTCCAGGCGGTGATGGATGCGGAGCAGAAGAACATCAAGCCGGTACGCAACTACGGTGAAGCTTTGCGTTCACGCAATGTGATTATTCTGTGTGCCGTTCATGCCTTGTGGAGCATCGTGGTTTACGGCTTTATGATGTGGATGCCGTCAATCTTCAAATCGGCAGCCTCTCTGGATATCGTTTCCGTCGGCTGGCTCTCGGCACTGCCTTACTTTGCTGCCATCGTGCTGATGCTGACGGTCTCCTGGCTGTCGGACAAAATGCAAAACCGCAAGTTCTTTATCTGGCCCCTGCTGTTGATCGCGTCGTTAGCCTTCTTCACCTCTTACGCCATTGGCGCGCAGCACTTCTGGGTGTCTTATGCGCTGTTAGTGGTTGCGGCTGCCTGCATGTATGCCCCCTATGGTCCGTTCTTCGCGCTGATTCCTGAACTGTTGCCTAAAAACGTTTCTGGGGTATCGATTGGTTTGATCAACAGCTTTGGCGCACTGGGCGCATTCCTCGGAGCCTGGCTGGTCGGCTACCTCAACGGCATTACCGGCAACCCGAGCATGTCCTATAGCTTTATGGCCGTTGCCTTGCTGCTCTCTGTGGTATTAACCATTACGGTTAAAGCGCCAGGCAGTGAGAAAAAAGCGCAACTCGCCGCTTCACACCGTTAATACTCATGACGCCGCTCTACTGAGCGGCGTCAAAGTGGCTGACTCATTTCCCTAAAACAGTCATTCCCGCGCAGGCGGGAATCTCTTGCAGGTCACACACGTTTCTTCTGTCAGAGCTCCCCGGCTTTCGCCGGGATGACGAAGAAGGGTACATTCGCCACTCCCTTGATATCATCCAGCTCCCCGCCCGCAGCGAGTGTGGTAAAATCGCGCTCCATTCCTTCTTTTCCTATTACACAACAGACAGGTATCCATGAAACGTGAATTTGCGATTGAGTTTTCCCGCGTGACAGAAGCTGCCGCGCTGGCAGGCTACAAATGGCTTGGCCGTGGCGATAAAAATGCCGCCGATGGCGCGGCGGTGCAGGCCATGCGCATCATGCTCAATCAGGTTGATATCAACGGGCAGATCGTGATCGGTGAAGGCGAGATCGACGAAGCCCCCATGCTTTACATCGGTGAGCACGTCGGCACCGGCGTGGGCGATGCGGTGGATATTGCCGTCGATCCCATTGAAGGCACACGAATGACGGCGATGGGGCAAGCCAATGCGCTCGCCGTTCTGGCAGTTGGTGAAAAAGATACCTTTCTGCACGCGCCCGACATGTATATGGAAAAACTGATCGTCGGTCCGCAGGCCAAAGGCGCTATCAACCTGGCACTGCCATTGGCGGATAACCTGCGCAATATCGCCATCAAAATTGGCAAACCGTTACAGCAGCTTACAGTGATCACTCTGGCGAAACCGCGCTATGATGGGGTGATTGCCGAAATGCAGCAACTGGGCGTGAAAGTGTTTGCCATTCCCGACGGTGATGTCGCCGCCTCAATTCTGACCTGTATGCCAGACAGCGAAGTCGATGTGCTGTATGGCATCGGCGGCGCGCCGGAAGGGGTGATTTCCGCTGCGGTGATCCGCGCGCTGGATGGTGATATGCAAGGTCGCCTGCTGGCACGTCATCAGGTTAAAGGGGACAGCGAGGAAAACCGCCGTTTAGGCGAGCGTGAGCTGGAACGCTGTGCAGAAATGGGAATTGAAACCGGACGTGTACTCACGCTGAGCGATATGGCGCGTAATGACAACGTGATCTTCTCGGCTACCGGCATCACCAAAGGCGATCTGTTGGAAGGGATTGCGCGCCGGGGTAACATCGCCACCACCGAAACCCTTCTGATTCGCGGCAAATCACGCACCATCCGGCGTATTCGTTCAACACATTATCTCGATCGCAAAGATCCCGCGTTGCATGACTTCCTGCTGTGATCCCATGAAGTCACAACGTCTATTGCATTGATTGTTTCACTGTTGTTAAAAAATCGCGTATCGTAAAGGCCCTCTCCCCTGACGCACCGTTTCGTGAGGGGATGGCCTGAGTGGCCGAAAAACATCAGGAGCACAGCACTATGGCAGAGTGGGTAACCGGTAACGTTATTCAGGTAACAAATTGGACGGACAGCCTTTTCAGCATTCAAGTTCAGGCACCGATTGCCGCGTTCACTGCGGGCCAGTACGCCAAACTGGGATTGGAAATTGACGGCGAACGCATTCAGCGCGCCTATTCCTACGTGAATGCCCCCAGTAATCCCATTCTTGAGTTTTATCTAGTCACGGTGCCGAACGGCAAGCTCAGTCCGCATTTGCATGCTCTGCAACCCGTAATGCCACTGGAAATCACCAAAGACGCGGCGGGTTTCTTTGTGCTGGAAGAAGCCCCTGACTGCGACACACTGTGGATGCTCGCGACGGGCACCGCCATCGGCCCTTATCTGTCGATTTTAGAGGAAGGAAAGGATCTGGAGCGTTTCCAGCACATCGTATTAGTGCACGCTGCGCGCTTTGCCAACGACCTTAGCTACTTGCCCAAGATGCAGCAGCTACAGCAGCGTTACGGCGATAAACTGCGGATACAAACGGTCATCAGCCGGGAAACGCAGGTCGGCTCTCTGACAGGGCGCGTTCCAGCGCTTATCAGCAGCGGTGCGTTGGAGAATGCGGTCGGATTGCCACTCAATGCGCAAACCAGCCATGTGATGCTGTGCGGTAACCCGCAAATGGTGCGCGATACCCAGCAATGCCTGAAAGAACAACGGGAAATGACTAAGCACCTGCGTCGCCGTCCGGGGCATATTACCAGTGAGCATTATTGGTGAGAAGATTCGGTGTGGCTGGCTTACAGCTATCTGGCCGTTTAGGCAACGCGGTGTTTTTTACGCGGTAATAAAAGGTTATTTTTCAGAAAAATAACTAAGCCAGTCATAAACATCATCAAACAGCTGATGATGGACAATAATCGTTTTATTTTCCCGACATATCAGCCCTTCACTTTGCCAATGTGCCAGTATTCTGGAAATGGTGACGTGAGTCACGTTGATGATCTGGCCATATTCCTCATGGGTCAACGTCAGCGGCACGGTATACCAGCCTGTTTTAGGTTCAATTCCACCTTCCAGTAACATGCTTTTAAGCAAAATTTTAAGCCGTTGTGCGGGTTCACAACTGGTGTTGGTGATTATTACCGCCTCCAGGCTGCTCTCCTGCTTGGCCACAACGTGACGGCATATTTTTATCGCCAGTTCAGCATCCTGCCGCATGGCATCCAGTAAAATATCGGGTGGTACCACCAGAATATCCGCATCACGGATCACAATGGTGGTGACATTAACATGGGCTTTGTTGAATAAATAGAAAGTTTGGGTAATCATCGGATCAGATCACCATAGTTGTTTCAAAATCAGGTCTCCATGGCAAAACAAAATTTTAAAATCACTAACTGGCCCTCCTATAACAAGGC
>NZ_JBPETA010000228.1:0-4378 GCF_051710365.1 Symbiopectobacterium sp.
AATGGCAACATTACTTGATGGTAAACGGGTCTGGGCAGAAAAAAATCTGAACCAGATTTAATCTGACAGACACCTGTATAAATAACCGGTAACTGTCAGATCAGGTCTGAGCTAGTACACATGATGTCTCCCGTGGTTTTAAACACTCAAGCGTTTTAAATACTCAGGAACACGATGAGACGCCTACCGCGTACCGCCTTAACAGAGGGAAACGTCACCTCAGGCTCGCTGCTACACGTCAGAAGTATTCACTTCCTTCTCATGTTCCTTTCTGTACCAGTAGTAAGCCCCTTTGGCAATCAGGCGTAATTGCAGCACCAGGCGTTCTTCCAATTGCCGCCGTTGTTCAAGCCCAACGTCCAACGCCTCTGCGCCAGCGCTAAACACAATCGTGACCATCGCTTCAGACTGAGCCTCCGCAAATTCACGCGGGATATGATTTTCCACTTCAAGATAGTCCGCCAGTTCCGCAATAAAATGCTGGATTTCACGGGCTACAGCAGCACGAAACGCGGCGGAGGTGCCCGAACGTTCACGCAGCAACAGACGGAAGGCATTGGGGTTATTGCCAATGAACTCCATAAAGGTGGCGACCGATGTGCGAATAACGCTGCCGCTTTTGGCAATGCGCTGGCGTGCCTGTCGCATCAGTTGACGCAACATCAGGCCGCTTTCATCGACCATCGTCAAACCCAATTCATCGACATCGCGGAAGTGGCGATAAAAAGAGGTGGGAGCGATGCCCGCCTCGCGCGCGACTTCACGCAAGCTCAGGCTGGCGAAACTCCGTTCGGCGCTGAGTTGACTGAAAGCAGCTTCGATTAAGGAACGGCGAGTGCGTTCTTTTTGTTGTGCTCTGACACCCATATTTTGTGTTCCGACACCCATATTCAGCTGACACCATCCGCTTTCCTCTCCAGAAAAGCACTATAGCAAACTTTACTTGCGACATACTGAGACAAAGTTTGCCATATTGAAAATGAGACAGAGGATTGTCATACCAGCAAAAGGGATAAATTGGGTTATGAACGCGGCAGTGTTACAATAGCGTTATCGGCTTGTATAAAAACAGGATTACCCTACCATGACACAGCAAGCACAAACTCAGCAACCGTTTGATTATGATGCCATCATTATTGGTTCCGGCCCGGGCGGCGAAGGCGCCGCGATGGGGCTGGTAAAACAAGGCGCCAGAGTGGCCGTCATCGAGCGATATAACAACGTCGGCGGTGGGTGCACGCACTGGGGAACCATCCCCTCCAAAGCGTTGCGCCATGCCGTCAGCCGCATCATCGAATTTAACCAGAACCCGCTGTACAGCGATAATGCACGCCCTATTCGCTCCTCGTTCTCCGACATCCTGCGCCACGCAGACAGCGTCATCGGCCAGCAAACCCGCATGCGTCAAGGTTTTTACGAACGTAACCATTGCGAAATATTTTCAGGTGAAGCACATTTCATCGATGAACACACGGTTGCCGTGCAGTATCCCGATAATATGCAAGATACGCTTACGGCCGCTCAGATTATCATTGCCACGGGCTCACGCCCCTACCACCCGGCAGACGTAGACTTTTCACATCCCCGTATTTACGACAGCGATTCCATTCTGGAACTGGATCACGAGCCTCAGCATGTGATTATTTATGGCGCAGGCGTGATTGGCTGTGAATATGCCTCGATCTTTCGTGGCCTGAGCGTAAAAGTGGATCTGATCAACACCCGCGATCGCCTGCTGGCGTTTCTCGATCAGGAAATGTCTGACGCCCTGTCCTACCATTTTTGGAACAATGGCGTAGTCATTCGTCATAACGAAGAGTTCGAATCGATCGAGGGTACCGCTGACGGCGTCATTGTTCATCTTAAATCCGGTAAAAAGATGAAGGCCGACTGCTTGCTGTACGCCAATGGGCGCACCGGCAACACGGAGACGTTAGGGCTGGAAAAAATCGGTTTGGTGCCCGACGGGCGCGGCCAGTTGAAAGTCAACAACATGTACCAAACCGCGCTGGCACACATCTACGCGGTGGGCGATGTCATCGGCTATCCTAGCCTGGCTTCAGCAGCCTACGATCAGGGACGATTGGCGGCGCAGGCCATCGTCAAAGGCGATGCCAGTGCACACCTGATCGAGGACATCCCAACGGGAATCTACACCATTCCGGAAATCAGTTCCGTGGGGAAAACCGAGCAGGAGCTTACGGCGATGAAAGTGCCCTATGAGGTTGGGCGCGCGCAGTTCAAGCATCTGGCGCGAGCGCAAATCGTCGGCATGAACGTGGGGAGCCTGAAGATACTTTTTCACCGAGAAACCAGGCAAATCCTCGGTATTCACTGTTTTGGCGAGCGTGCGGCGGAGATTATTCACATCGGCCAGGCCATCATGGAGCAAAAAGGCGAAGGGAATACTATCGAATATTTCGTTAATACAACCTTTAATTACCCAACGATGGCCGAAGCTTACCGAGTGGCGGCACTTAACGGGTTAAACCGCCTGTTTTAATGCACTGTCCAAATAGTGCTGCATATGTTCCCGCACAGCGTCCGCCAGCTGTTCATAGCGACCGCGCAGTGGCGATCCTGGGCGGTACACCAGCGCTACAGTTCGCTTCGGCTCCGGCTTGTAGCACGGTAAATAACAGACACCATCACGCTGGCGCTCATGAGGCACCGCCAGCGAAGGCAGCAAGGTGATCCCACTGCCGGCGGCGACCATGTTGCGCAACGTTTCCAGGCTGGTGGCGCGAAAATGCGTATCTTCATCTGCCCCTGCCTGGAAGCAGAACCCTAATGCCTGATCGCGCAGGCAGTGCCCATCTTCCAGCATCAGCAATTTTTCACCAGCCAGATCGGACATGGCAACACGCTCACGGTTTGCCCACGGATGATCCTGATAAATCGCCAGTTTCATTGGTTCATCAAACAGTGGTACTTCGATAAATGCTTCCGATTCCTTGACCATCGCGAGAATGGCGCAGTCCAGCTTGCCGCTATCCAGATGTGCCAGTAGCTGATGCGTCTGTGCTTCATGCAGGTACATTTCCAGCTTAGGAAACGTGCGATGCAGCATGGGAATGATATGCGGCAGCAGGTAAGGCCCAACGGTGGGGATCAGCCCAATATGCAGTGGACCAGACATGGTCTCTCCCTGCTGGCTCGCCATCTCTTTAAGCACTTTGACTTCGCGCAGCACAGTTCTTGCCTGCTCGACCAGTAGCAAGCCAGCCTGAGTAAACAACACTTTTCTGCTGGTGCGCTCCAATAACATCACACCCAGTTCATCTTCCAGTTTACGAATTTGACCACTGAGTGTTGGTTGGCTGACATGACAGGAGTCCGCTGCACGCCGGAAATGACGGTGTTCAGCTAACGCCACCAGATACTCTAGATCCCGAATGTTCATTTATCATTATCCTTAACACGATAGCCAAAAACGATAGGTAGGATACCAATCAATGGTAAGTCCTATCAACAAAGAAAACGTTTGGTTCCCGACAACAACGGTATCTTATCGGTTAAAAAATATAACCAGCGACGGCGTTAAGAAAATGAAATTTGTTTCACTATTGAAATTTTATAAGACCTTCAATGCTGGATAATCATAAGATGCTAAATATTAAAAACACACAAAGTCGACACACTTTACCGGGTCACGTATTCAATGTGTTGCTCCGCAATAAAAATAGTATTCATGCTCTATGTTCTCTTCATGCATTCAGGCTGGTTTTAAACACCTTTTTTGCATGCCAGACTATGTAGCAATACACTCATTGAATACGTGACCACTTTACCGAGGTAGTGGTAATAACATAGCGCATCAATAATGGCATAATTATTCTACCCTGCAACATATCAATGAAGCTTGAATAAAAAGTGGAATCGAGCCCGGCGCATCACACACATCAGTAGCGAAATTTAGTACTCCATCAGCGTCAATCGGGTTAAGGTCCGGAAAAGACCGTAAACTGAGAAAGAATATTAATGAAAATATACCAGCAAGGGAGATGTCACCACTCACGTTTACCTGCGGATAAGCATGTCAGCAACGGTGATATCAATGATATCATCATAAGGTTATGGCGTGTTAAATCAATGCCCGATAATCCCCCGGTATTGCGCGCTGAGCGAAAAAAAGAACTGGAATCCATATTAAAAGATACGCGAAGATGTTTAGAGATTATTATCAATAATCCTGAAAAGCATAACTTCAGCCGTCATTTCGCACCTGATTTTCCTTTTTTCGGGACTTGGCGGTATTCTGAGGTTCTGAATTTATTACTGCTTTTTGCAGACCAATCAGCATGAGTACTCCCCACGTTACCATCCGTAACCTTGATCACTTAGGTCTCGTCGCTGCACTGTGCGATGAACTGAGTAT
>NZ_JBPETA010000229.1:0-4348 GCF_051710365.1 Symbiopectobacterium sp.
CTTGCAAGGTCCAGTGTCAGATCAAGTCGCGACTAATACAGATGAAGATCTGGGCAACGCTGCGTTATCCTCTGGCGCATTGCCTGTCGTGTAAACACCGCCGGCCTCACGTTGCCTGAGCGCAGCGGAGGCCGGGAATAAAACCCGTGCTTAACGTTGCAACTGCGTCAGCGCAGGGGTTGATTCGTTTATCTGAAACACGCTGACCAGTTCGGTAAGATGATGCCCCTTTTGGCGCAACCCTTGTGCCGTGTACTCCGAATTACTCACCAGTTCAGTGCTTTTCTGCGTTGCCTGACCAATCTGCACCACGGCGATATTGACCTGTTCGATGCCTGTCGATTGCTCACGTGAGGCGGTGTCAATTTCATTGATGATGATGGTGCTGAGCTGATGAATACGTTGCAGTAAATCGTCCATTGCCGACTGGGTTTTGGCGGAAATACGATAACCCGCTTCAATTTTTTCCAGCGATTCGTTAATCAGCGTTTCAATCTCCTTCACCGCGGTTGCGCTGCGCTGTGCCAGCGCACGCATTTCGGCGGCGACCACGGCGAAACCTTTACCGTGCCCTCCGGCGCGAGCCGCTTCTACCGCCGCGTTCAGTGCCAGAATGTTGGTCTGGAACGCGATGGATTCGATCACTGAGGTGATATCGGAAATACGCTGCGAGGAATCCTTGATGTCGCTCATGGTAGAGACGCTGTCGCTCACGCGCTCGCTGCCGTGCTGGGCGGCGTTGGCGCTCTCTTCTGCCAACTGGCGCACGCTGGAAACGTTGTCCGCGTTTTGCCTCACTGTCGCTGAAATCTGCTCCATGCTGGCAGAGGTTTCTTCCATGCTGCTGGCTTGACGGCTGATTTGCTCGCTGATGTTTTCGCTATCTTGTGCCAGCGCATCGGTACTGGCGCTGATCTCTTCTGCGGAGGCGCGCACCTGGGCGACGATGCGCGTCAACCCTTGTCCGATGCCGTTGATGGCACCGATCAGGCGGCCCACTTCATCATTGCGTTGCGTGGTTAGCGTGGCTTGCAAGTTTCCGGCAGAGAACTGTTCCGCCACTTTCACCACGTCTTCCAGCGGTCGGCTTAGCCACTGGCGCGTCAGTAACATAAAGAATACGGCGAAGATCAGCGTCAAAAAGGCACCGCCAGCCAGGAACAGATTGCGCGTGTGAGTGATGTTAGCCAGCAAGCTGCTTTTACTCAGCGTACCAACGATCACCCATCCCCACTGCGGCACTGCCTGAAAAACCATCACTTGTTCCTGTTCGTTCGGCGACAGGCTGTTGTCACGGTACTCCAGCGTGCCGTCATGGGCACCCAGAATCTGGCTCAGCGCGCCTTCGGACCAGTCAGGACGCTGGTTAGCGCGCGTTGGGTGGTAGAGGTAATTACCGAGCTCGTTCCCTTTTTTCGCATTAATCACGAAGAAATGCCCATCTTCGCCAATGCGCTTTTCCAAAATGCGTTGCTACATCAGGGTGAATTCACGCGTGATATCGATGCCGACAAACTGGATACCGATAATCTGGCCTGATGTATCCTTGATGGGCTTGTATTGGGTGATGTACTGCTTGCCGAACAGCGGAGCCAGTCCGCTATAGGTGCCACCCTTCATAATGTTGGTGTAGGCCGCGCTTTCCCTGTCGAGCCGGGTGCCGATGGCGCGGGTGCCATCCTCTTTTTTCAATGAGGTCGTGGTGCGCAAAAAGTCATCGCCGTCGCGCACAACGCGCACAAACAGTGTTGAAATCGCGCCAGTACAGCTGAGAAAATCATCCACGATGGCAGTGTTCACTTCAACTGCGTATCGCCCGCTTTCAGCGTGGGCTGTGAACCATCGCCGTAAGGTACTCGCTGGGTGGTATCAATGCTGTATTGGGTAGGGAGGAAACTGGCGAACAGCGTGCTGTAGTTACCCACTTCCGCTTGTAACCCGGCATCGTACATAGTGATCATGTCTGTCACACCGGTCACCTGGCTCTGCATATCGTGCAACGTCAGCGCTTTTAACTGATCGCCCGCAGAACGCGTCAGTGACAATGTGAAAACCAAAAAACAGCACGGCCACACTCAGCGAGGCGATCGCCGAGAGCTTGATGCCTAAACCCCAGTGTCGAAAAGAAGAAAATTGCAGCATGCTATGTCTCTTTTATTAGTGCAATCCGTGCTGGAAAATGACCCATGATGTTGTCAACCGCCGTACAGCCAAGCGCCAGCAGTTAACGCCAGTAACGGCAGAGTAAGTAAATAATTCATCTGATTTGTGTAACTTTACATTGCAGTCTTTGTGATAAATCATTGCGAATTTGTATTTAAAAAAAATTTATTTTTGGTGATAGGGTGTTAGGCAACCCGAGTTTATGCTTAACGATGTGCGGAAAGAAAAGAGAGAGAACCCACATGGTAGAAATTTCGCCAGATACCCTGAACGGGATTGATGTCCTGCATGCGACCCCCAGCGGTCAGCAGGAGTATCCGTTACCGACGATATTCTTTTTTCATGGCTATACCTCGTCCAAGGAAGTATACGCCTATTTTGGCTATGCGTTAGCACAAGTGGGGTTTCGTGTTATTTTGCCTGACGCGGCGATGCACGGCGCGCGTTATGACGGTGATGAGGCCCGCCGTTTACGCCATTTCTGGGATATTCTGCAATTTAACGTGCAGGAACTGCCGGGGCTGGTGGATGCCGCGCGCCAGCGCGGGTGGATTGCGGATGAGAAAATTGGCGTTGCGGGCGCATCGCTCGGGGGCATGACCGCGTTGGCCAGCATGGCGCGCTATCCGTGGATTTCAGCCGTCGCGGCGTTTATGGGGTCCGGATATTTTTCTGCGCTGTCGCGCTCGCTTTTCCCTCCGGTCCCCGCAGGAAGCCCGGGGTCTGACGATCTGTTGCGCCAGTTGGCGCAAACGCTGGCCAATTATGATGTCACCGACCGGCTGTCTGCGTTAGCAAATCGCCCGCTATTGCTGTGGCATGGCGATGCTGATGACGTGGTGCCCGCTGCCGATAGCGCGCGCTTGTATGCGGCACTGAAAGCGGATAATCAGCATCATAACGTCACCTACCTGACGGAACGTGACGTGGGGCATCGCATCACACCGTTAGCGCTAACGGCGGGCAGTCGCTTCTTTACCCGGCATTTTGCCTCTGTGCCATTGACCGAGACGCCGATATCCTGATGCGCCGATAGCTGCTACAGCCTGACGTATCCCGTTCACGCGGTGTGGTTACTGCTCAGGATAGATGGATGCCATCTGCCAGTGGGTAAAGGTCTGGCAGTATGCCACCCCATTTTCGGCATAAAGCGCGATGCCGCGTCCTTCTGTTGGTGGGTAAATACGGCTGGTGAGACAGGTTTCTCCTTGATTGACAAAGACTTCCACTGAGGAACGATCGATAAAAATCCGCAGATCAAGCGTGTCGCCATCGGGCAGTGCCACACTGCGATAGCCGCCGACGCCCAGTCCGGATTGACTGCGATCCAACACCAAACGACGAGACTGCGTATCGACATAAAACCGGGTGACGTAGCGCCGATCGTCGCTGACGGCAATCTCGATACCGAAGCGTTCCGCCTGGCTTTTTTGAATATCCCACATCATGTGAATTTCTGCCTGAAGCGCGCTGATCCCCAGCCTGCGTCGTTGGTTGTTCAGCGAAAAAGCGGGTAGGGTATGCGCTTCCCGACGCAGTGCTTGCAGTTCCCGCACCGGCATCATTCTGACGCGCCCTTGTGCATCCAGCGACAGTTCGCGCGGCAGCGTGAGGCATCCGGCCCAGCCGTCGGCCTGAGTGGGTTTCTCGGACTCCCACATACCCATCCAGCCGAACAGCAAGCGGCGCCCATCGGTAGTGACGAAAGATTGTGGTGCGTAGAAATCGTGACCAGCATCCAATTCCTGAAAATGCTGCTCAAGCGTAAAAGGATGGTCCGGCTGCCAACGTCCCAAAATATAGTCGCTCTGAAAGCGATTACGGTAGCGATAGCCTTCGGGCGTCATGCCCTGCGGTGAAAACATCAGCAGGTATTTATCCCCAAGCGGGAAGAAATCCGGGCACTCCCACATATAGCCCAACCAGCGATCGGCTTTAGCCAGCACCTCTTCCAGACGCCATTGGAATAGAGAGGTGCCGCTGTAAAGCAATACCTGCCCCCTATCATTGGTATCACGCGCGCCAACCACCATAAACCAGCGGCCATTCTGCTTCCAGACCTTAGGCTGTGTCCCTTAATTGCTTGAGCTATAGTATCCATCTGTTTCTACGACACTTTGGATTATGGCTCGCTACGATCTTTCTGATGAAGCATGGGCAATCATTGAGCCCTTGTTACCAACCG
>NZ_JBPETA010000230.1:0-4346 GCF_051710365.1 Symbiopectobacterium sp.
GAGAACCGCGCTGCTTGAGGGCCTTGTTATAGGAGGGCCAGTTAGTGATTTTAAAATTTTGTTTTGCCATGGAGACCTGATTTTGAAACAACTATGGTGATCTGTTCCGATGATTACCCAAACTTTTTATTTATTCAACAAAGCCGTTTGCAGGACGATGCGTTGCAGGAAATTCAGGGCGAGTTTGTTATCGATGACTGGGGATGGGTTGACGGGAAACTGTTTAGAATTATCGGCGGGCGAAGTGGCGGTTGGGACTCGCAGGGCGGCGGTCTGGCTGTCGAGTTCAAAGCCGGAAATGTTGCGAGAACATCAACAGAAACGCGCCCCTGCAACGTTGCAACGATGTTCATCATTAAAACAGATAAGGCCGATTCGACACCCGGCGTACCAGTTCCATCTGCGGTCATTGTCACACCGCGACCTGCGACTGTTAACGCAGGTACATTCGTGCAGTTTTCAGGGCAGGTTTTGCCGTCTAATTTCGGCGTAGAATACCCTGTTTCGTGGTCTGTCAGTGATGCCGCGTTGGGTTCTATTGACGCAACAGGACGCTACACAGCAACGACAGGACGAACAGGTAATCAGACTGTTATTGCATCGATCAGTACCGGATTAACGACGTTAGTAACGTTTGATCAGCATATCTATCTGACCAATATTGCTATTGCAGCAATACCAAACATACAGGTGGATGGCACATATAATCTCGCTGTGACATTCAATCCGGCAAACTACACAGAACCGGCTGACTATGCCAGCAGTGATGCGCAGATTGCTAGCATCATTGGCGGCGTTGTAACGGGCGGAGGGGCAGGGACGGCTACGGCCAGTGTGACGGGCCGTTACTCTGGCATTACCGCATCACGGCAGGTCACGATCACGCCGAAAGTTATTGTTGAAAAATATCTCCAGATTAACGAAAACCTCTCTGAAATAGCGGAGAAAGGCGCTGCTGCGCAAGCGGGAGCGCGTACTAATCTGGGACTAAAGGCGTTGGCGACAAAGGATGCCCTTACTGCATCCGATGTTGGTGCCGTTCCACAGTCTGATACCTCGCTGGGTACTGAAAACCTAAATACCGTGGTTGCATTGGGGCGTAAGTTCCAGTCACTGACGAGCAATGCAACACTTGCTCGCAATTATCCTGTTTCGCTGGCGGGGGCTTTAGATGTGATTAAAACAACAGAAATGGGGATCAGGCAGATTTACTACCCGTACAACAACACGGATGCATATCACCGCTACTGTGTTGATGTGACAGCGGTACCTATGGCGTTTAGTGATTGGGTGGAAAAATAAGAGGGGACCACGTCTGGTGATGTAAGCGTTTAAGCAATAACCCCCGGTGTTCGGCTATAAGGTCGAGCGCATCCTCAAGTGTGGATACAGGGTCTGTATGGATTGCTCTGGCTTCTTTATGGTCCACGTGTGTGGCTAAATAAAAGCCCGAGCCTTCTGTGATTGCGCATGAACCACGCGCGCACTCAGTGAGCATGTCATTTCACCATCGTTCTTGTCATGTGGTAAATAACCATGCCAGAATGAGTTAGAAGAGCATGCTCTATCCTTGGTCAATTTTTAAATGTGTACAGCGATGAGTACATAAAATATGATCTTTGATGATTTTAATGTTATAACTAACTGATGTATAATAAAATTGATATAAAACAGCTCATTTACCTGTGCAATCTTGAGAAAGAGCGCCATTTTGGACGTGCGGCGGAGGCCAGTTTCGTCAGCCAGCCCACGCTCTCTATGCGGCTGAAAAACCTGGAGCGTGAGCTAGATTTGGCGCTGATTAATCGCGGTAACAATTTTGAAGGGTTCACGGCGGAGGGTGAGCGCGTTTTAGCCTGGGCGCGTGAAATCGTTTCGATTTATCAGGGATTGAAGTTGGAAGTGGCGTCGCTTAAGCGTGGCGTGAGCGGCGTATTGCGCATTGGCGCGGTGCCGCAATCGGGAATGGTGCTGCCGCAACTGTTGGCCGCTGCTCATGAGATCTACCCACAGCTCGACTATCAGGTCTCCTTGTTCAGTGCGGACCAGCTTCTGGAAGCGCTCAATGCCCACACGGTTGATATCGGTCTGGGATTTTTCGAGCTTGCCACGCTCAAAGAGCTGGCTTTTCAGGCGGCTCCCGTACAACGCAGTGAGATTTCGCTGGTTTACCACCCACAAGCATTTCCACAGATGGTCGGAGAGACGCCGTTGGCATTAGCGGATTTGGCGGATGTGCCGCTGTGTCTGGCTGAGCCCAGCCGCTATTTTCGGCGTTATCTCGATGGACACTTTCGTGATTCAGGCGTGACGCCGAAGGTCAAAGTGGAAAGTGCCTCGGTGATGCAATTGATGCAAAGCGTCTTTTTAGGGTTAGGCTGTGCCGTTGTGCCTCAGGGGAGCCTGTTGCCGGAAATGACGCCCGCACTGCGTTTTCGCCCACTCACACTGCCACCGATGCAGCGTCAGGCGGCGCTGGTTGTGGCTCCGGTTGGCAAGGTTACTGCTCTGGCGCAAAATTTCTTCGTTTTCGCGCAGACGTGGCTGGCAGAAAACGCGGATTGAGTTGGGACGAAAAAAAACCACCGGATCCGGTGGTTTTTGCCGATAGCGGTTGGAAATTAATCCAGTTCCAGCTCGTTCATAGCGGCGATGTTGAAGCCGCCATCCACGTGCAGGACTTCACCGGAGATACCCACAGCCAGATCCGAGCACAAGAACGCAGCCGTGTTGCCTACATCTTCAATGGTGACCACGCGGCGGATAGGCGTCACCGCCTCGCAGTGGGAAAGCATTTTCTTGAAGTTTTTGATGCCAGACGCCGCCAAGGTGCGGATCGGGCCAGCGGAAATGGCGTTAACACGCACACCTTGCGCGCCCATGGCGTTAGCCATGTAGCGAACGTTGGCTTCCAGAGAGGCTTTGGCCAGACCCATCACGTTGTAGTTCGGGATAGCGCGCTCGGCACCGAGGTAGGAGAGCGTGACCAGCGCGGAGTTCGGGTTCAGCATGGCGCGGCAGGCTTTTGCCATCGCCACGAAGCTGTAGGAGCTGATATCGTGCGCAACGCGGAAACCGTCACGGGTCACGGCGTCGACGTAATCACCATCCAGTTGATCGCCCGGGGCGAACGCGATGGAGTGGACAAAACCGTCAAAGGTCGGCCATACGTTAGCCAGTTCGGCAAACAGCGCTTCAATGCTGGCATCTTCCGCAACGTCACACGGCAGTACAATGCTGGAACCCAGCTCTTGTGCGAAGCCTTCAACACGCGATTTCAGCTTGTCGTTCTGGTACGTAAACGCCAGTTCAGCGCCTTCGCGTTGCATCGCCTGTGCGATACCGAATGCAATTGAGCGGTTACTGGCAACACCCGTTACCAAAATGCGCTTACCGGTTAGAAAACTCATAGCAGTAATCCTTGTGATTATAGTTGCTGCGAACGCCTGCACAGAATGCGTTAATCAGGGCGTTCGAAGTGAGTAAACCGGGCGATTCTAGCATGGTTGCCCCCCGTGGGGTACTCCGAGCAGTATCGCCCGCGCGTTTGCCACGATGTCGCGCTAGCGAATCCGGCTAAAACTGCGCGCCGTCACGGCGCCAGGCATCGGCACTGAGCGCTTCGCCAAAGTGGCTGGCAATCAGGCGTTTGGTCAAATCGTGCAGCGGCGCGGCCAGCACGTCTGCGGTGCTGCCTCGCTCGACCACTTCACCGTCGTGCATTACCACGATCTGATCGCTGATGTGCTTCATCATGCCCAGATGCTGAGTGACATAAATATAGGAGATCCCTTGTTCTTCCTGAAGTTCCAGCATCAAATTAATGATTTGCGAGCGCAGCGACATATCTAACGAGGCCAGTGCCTCGTCAGCCACGATCACCTTGGGCTGCAAGATCAATGCCCGTGCCAATCCCACGCGCTGTTTTTGGCCGGGTGCCAGCGCCTGCGGGTAGTAGTAGGCGTGGTCAGGGCGCAGACCTACCTGTTGCAGCGTCTGGTTGATCATTTTTTCCCGCTCGTGACCGTTCAATGTGGTATTCAACCGCAGCGGCATATCAAGCAGTTGGCCAATACGCTGGCGTGGGTTGAGCGCATTGCCCGCGTCCTGAAAAATCATGCGCACCTGCTGGCAGCGGAAGCGATAATCGCCGTAGCACAAAGGATGATCGTTAATCAGCAGTTCACCGGAGGTCGGTGGGATGACCCCCGCCAGCATCAATAAGGTGTACTAGCTCAGACCTGATCTGACAGTTACCGGTTATTTATACAGGTGTCTGTCAGATTAAATCTGGTTCAGATTTTTTTCTGCCCAGACCCGTTTACCATCAAGTAATGTTGCCATTG
>NZ_JBPETA010000231.1:0-4283 GCF_051710365.1 Symbiopectobacterium sp.
GATTGTTAGTATGAATCATGAGAGTTACCTCGTGTTTTGTATAAGGATTGGACACCCATATCAAAACCGGTAACTCTCAACCTTGCAAGGTCCAGTGTCAGATCAAGTCGCGACTAATACATATAATTCGTTATTCATCATGCACAACTCCAAAAAAAAGCAGGAACGTTCGCTGCAAGCAACGGGGCTCAGGCCTCCGTCAAACCACGCACCGACGCAATAAACTGTTTGAGCTCGGGGGTCTGTGGGTTAGCGAACAGCGCGCGGCTGTCGCCTTGTTCCCACACGGTTCCTTCATGCATAAACACCACCCGATCGCCCACTTCCCGGGCAAAATTCATTTCGTGTGTGACCAAAATCAGCGTCATGCCTTCTGCCGCCAGTTGCTCCAGCACTTTCAGCACTTCCCCCACCAGTTCAAGATCGAGCGCAGAGGTGATTTCATCGCACAGCAGCACTTTGGGGCTCATCGCCAATGCACGGGCAATCGCCACGCGCTGCTGCTGACCGCCAGACAGGTTGGCGGGTGAGTAGTGCAGGCGTTCACTCAACCCGACTTTCGCCAGCATCTGTTCCCCCAAGGCGCGGCACTCCGCTTCGCTTTTTTTCAGTACCAAACGGGGTGCCAGCATCACGTTTTCCAGCGCGCTCATGTGCGGGAACAGGTTAAAGTTCTGAAATACCATGCCCACTGAACGGCTGATTTCACGCGCTTGTGAATCGCGATTGGTCACGGTTACGCCACCGAGTTTGATGCTGCCTTCCTGATAGCCTTCCAGGCCGTTAATGCAGCGCAACAGCGTGCTTTTTCCCGAGCCGCTGCGCCCGATAATGGAAACGACCTCGCCCATATCGATATCCAGATCGACGCCTTTCAGAACGTGGTTCTGGCCGTAGTACTTCTGCACCTGATTAATGGTGATGAACGGCATTGAATTTCTTCTCCAGATAGCGGCTGTAGTAACAGCGGATAACACATCAGGAAGTAGCCCAGTGCGACCAGGCCAAAGACCTTGAAAGGTTGATAAGTGACGTTGTTCAGCATGGTGCCGGCTTTGGTCAATTCGATAAAACTGATGATCGATGCCAACGCCGTCCCTTTAATCACCTACACCGAAAAACCCACCGTGGGCGCGATAGCGATGCGCATGGCCTGTGGCGCAACCACCCGGCACAGCGTTTGACCAAAGCTCAGCCCGAGACAGCGCGACGCTTCCCACTGCCCTTTTGGCAATGCCACGATGCTGCCGTGCCAGATATCCACCAGAAATGCGCTGGTAAACAGCGTCAGCGCCAGTGCCGCAGCGGTCCAGGGACTGACATCAATGCCAAACAGGCCAAGGCCGAAAAAGGCCAGAAACAGTTGCATCAACAGCGGTGTTCCCTGAAATACACCGGCATAAAAATGCGTAAAACGTACCGCACAACGGCGCTGGCTTAGCCGCACCAACAGCAGCGGCAATGTCACCAACGCACCGCCGAAAAAGGCCGTCAGCGAGAGCAGCAGTGTCCAACGCACCGCCAGCAGCAGGTTGCGCACGATATCCCAATCGGTAAAGTTCATCACCCGTGCGTTCTCCCGAGTAAACGACGGCCCGCCATCATCAGCAGTTGTCGCATCAACAACGACAGCACCAGATAAAACAGCGTGGTGACCAGATACACCTCAAAGCTGAGAAAGGTGCGCGATTGAATCAGGTTGGCGGCAAAGGTCAGCTCTTCATAAGAGACCTGCGATACCACGGATGAGCCGAGCATCACGATAATGCACTGGCTGACCAGCGCCGGATAAATGCGCTGCATGGCCGGTGGCAAGATAACGCGCACAAAGGTTTGCATGCGTGTCAGCCCCAGCACGCGCGCGGCTTCCCACTGCCCTTTCGGCGTAACCTGAATGCCCGCACGGATAATTTCCGTGCTGTAGGCACCCAGGTTAATCAACATCGCCAGCAGAGCGGCTTCACCCGCCGTCAGTTTCCAGCCGAGCGTTGGCAGGCCAAAAACAATGAAAAACAGTTGCACAACAAACGGTGTATTGCGGATTAGCTCAACGTATAGCCCCCACAGGCGGCTTGGCAGCGAGGGGCGGCCACTGCGTAATGCCGCGCCACAGATGCCGATGGCAATACCGCCAAAGGTCGCCATGGCCGTCAACTGGACCGTCACCCACAGCCCCGCGAGCAGTTCGGGCCAATAAGGCCACAGCGCGGCAAAATTCAGTTGATAGGTCATGGCATCTCTCCCTTAAGCACCCGGTTATTCAGCCAGCAGGCTGGCGGGCAATGGCGCTTTCAGCCACTTTTCAGAGAGCGAATTCAGGGTGTTATCCGCCAACGCCTAGGCAATCAGCGTATCCACTTTAGCTTGCAGCGCCGCTTCCCCTTTCTTGATGCCGATATAGCACGGTGAGTCTTTCAGCATAAATTTGGCAACCGGTGCCTTGGCGGGGTTTTGCGCCGCAATGGCTGCCACCACCAGGTTACCGGTAGCGATATACTCCACCTGCCCGGACAGATAAGCCGACAGCGTGGTGTTGTTATCCTCATAGCGTTTTATCTGCGCCGCTTTCGGTGCGATTTCACTCAGCACCATATCTTCTACGGCACCACGCGTTACGCCGACGCTTTTGTCTGCCAGTTGCTGCGCATCGCTCACCGTACCGGCCTGCGGACCAAACACGCCGAGAAAGAACGGCGCATAGGCGCGGCTGAAATCGATCACTTTTTCACGTTCAGCGTTTTTACCCAGACTGGAGATCACCAGATCCACTTTATTGGTTTGCAGATAAGGCACACGGTTGGCGCTGGTCACTGGCACCAGTTGCAACTTTAGTTTCATCTCTTGCGCCAGATAGCGAGCGACGTCGATGTCATACCCTTGCGGTTGCAGATCAGTGCCGACTGAACCAAACGGCGGGAAGTCTTGCGGTACAGCAACGCGTAACACGCCACGCTGTTCAATGTCCTGAAGCTGATCGGCAACAGCGTTGCCTGCTTGTGTCACTAACAGCAGTGCGCCTGCCAGCGCGATAAGGTGTTTTTTGATGCCCATTGCGTATCTCCTGGTTGAGAGTCTGATGAAACCAAAAGTTCTTAATAAGCGATAAGTGAAACTATCGTTTCATTGACTAAGCAAAGGGCATGCCAGTCTTAAAAAGCGTGATAATCAGGCATAACAAGGGAGGGAATGAGCAAGCAGAGAGTAAAACGCGCAAAAATGCAGCGCAGGGAAAGCACCAAAAAAGTGCAAAAGCACTCTTTTGGCGCTCGCTTAGCGCTGTTCTAATTCATCCAGGTGGATATAAAGATCGGCGATCTGATGAATACGTTGACGACCTTGCTGCAACATTTCATGCAGTAACGCATTGCTGAGCAACCCGGCCAGGCTCATGGCCGCGCTGTAGCTATCAAAGGCAGAAACACTGTCCAAGGGCAGACATAATGACCAGGTGGCAAACGGAAATAAGCCGTTGGCCTGCGGTTCACAGATCAATACAACGGGCACCTGACGCGCCTGCAACTGCGCCAGTAACGGCTGGATAACGCGCGGGCGTCGGCGAAACGCCACGATCACCGCGACATCCTGCGGTCCCAGGTCGGCAATCTCTTCCGACAGCGTCTGCCCCGGTTGGGCCAGTAGCGCCATCTGCGCACGCACCTGCATCAATTGTTGGCGCAGATGAAGCGCCACCGGATAACTATTGCGCAGACCGACGATCGCGACCTGTTGGGCCGCAGCAGTGCATCAATAATGGCACCAAACTGTGTTGGATCGATACGGTTGATCCACTGAGCCAGATTCGCCATTTCCTGTTTATAGCGGCGTGCCAGCAGCGTATTGCCCTGAACCGCATCACGGCTCTCGGCCAGCGGCATCCCGCTTTGGCGCAAGGTTCTTAGCTCTTCACGCACATCACGGTAGCTGGCATACCCCAACCGTTTGAACAAGCGACTGACTGTCGCTTTCGACACACCGCTCAGCCGCGCCAGTTCGGCGCTGTTATAGCCAATCACGTCGTCGAAATGGGTAAAGATAAAATCGGCAATGCGCTGTTCCTGCCCAGAAAGAGTGCTGTAACGACTGCGTAGCCGCTCATCAATTTGTGTCATGGTGATTCCGTTTTCTCTGTGTCACTGCAACTTTCGTTGCAATCACACTAGGGCCTGTCATCAAATAAGCCAGACGATGGAAGCTGCCAGATGGATAGCGCCCAGAAAGTTAATAGCGGTCTTGTCGTAACGAGTGGCAATAGCGCGATACTGCTTCAGTCGGGCAAAGAAGTT
>NZ_JBPETA010000232.1:0-4278 GCF_051710365.1 Symbiopectobacterium sp.
TTCAGTAGTCGTTTTTTCCGTCCATGCAGCAATGGCTGATTCATCTAGCCATACGGTTAGAGAACCGCGCTGCCTGAGGGCCTTGTTATAGGAGGGCCAGTTAGTGATTTTAAAATTTTGTTTTGCCTTTGCCATGGAGACCTGATTTTGAAACAACTATGGTGATCTGATCCGATGATTACCCAAACTTTCTATTTATTCAACAAAGCCGAGAACTGGGTGAATTATGCGGATGCGGTCTACGATCGGGTCGGCAATATCGAACTCTCGCGCATTATGGGGGCGGATGTACGCCTTGATGCCGCTGGATTCGACATAGGCATTCGCCAAAGCTGGCAGCAAGCGATGGAAGAAGCAGCCCAAAACGGTGGAAAACCGTTCCCGATCCCGGCTGGTTGCTCTGAGCATCCATTGGGTGGGTTAGGCTTCGTCGGCTTTGCTGAAGAAGTGCGTCAGCAGGAAAAAGAGCTGGGCTTTACTTTCGATTATATCGTGGTCTGTTCCGTCACCGGCAGCACCCAGGCAGGGATGGTAGTTGGCTTTGCCGCCGATGGGCGCTCTCGTCGCGTTATCGGCATCGATGCTTCTGCCAAACCAGAACAAACCAAGGCGCAGATTCTGCGTATTGCGCAAAACACGGCGAACCTGGTGGAACTGGGTCGCGAGATCACTGAAGAAGACGTGGTGCTGGATACCCGCTACGGTGGACCGGAGTATGGCTTACCCAATGAAGGTACGCTGGAAGCGATTCGTCTGTGCGCCCGCACTGAAGGGGTATTGACCGACCCGGTTTATGAAGGAAAATCCATGCACGGTATGATCGACATGGTGCGCCGCGGAGAGTTTCCTAAAGGTTCCAAAGTGCTGTATGCCCATTTGGGTGGTGCCCCGGCACTGAGCGCTTACAGCTATATTTTCCGTAATGGCTGATAGTGCTTTATCGATAGCTGGCCCGTTCGGGCCAGCGTTATCAAAAAGGTAACTGCGTGGTTGAGAGCATCTGGCGTAATCCCATAAAGGAACGTATCTGCCGTACTCCGGGCAGAAATAACAACTGCTCAGCATGTAACTTATTAAAACTTTGATTATCTCTGATGCGGAGCATCATCATGTAATCGAATTCCCCTGTCACCACATGACATTCCATGCATCCACTGATGTTTTGTGCCGCCAGTTCAAAATCAGCAAACGACTGGGGCGTCGAACGGTCCAACACCACGCCGATAATCACCACCATGCCTGCATTCAACGCTTCAGGATTGAGCAGGGCCACCGTGCCTTTTATCAGTCCAGCCTGCTTTAAACGCTCTACTCGCCGTAGGCAGGCTGGCGCACTGAGGTTGACTTTTTCTGCCAGCGCCACGTTGGAAAGCGAAGCATCCTTTTGCAGCAGTTGCAGGATGGTGTAATCGAACTTATCAAGGTCAGCGGGCTTTTCTTCTGCGATGGTCGGCGATAATGTTTTTTTTCATGGTGTTGCCTTTTATTCGTCACGTATAATTATAGAGTGAATAACATAAAATTGCGTGTTGTACCCGATATCGTTCAGCTAAAACCATCGATTATCCTCAGCACTGTTGAAAATGAACGATATACCCTCGCATCAAACAATATTATTAACACATCGCTTTCCCCAATAAACATAAGAAAAAACGATGTGTCTAGCGCCCTAGGGGCGGATGTTCAATAAGGTGTGGAAAAAGAAAGTGATAGAAATCCCAGATGTGGGGGGGGGGGAAGCGTGTCAGAAAGTGTTCAAATGTGACAAAAAATGCGTATTTATTGGGTGGTCGACTTATAATCCGCCTTTGACATTTTTCGGGCAGTCTGGCCCGAGATGAATGGTCTATCCTTGATTTTCAACAACGCATAAAAGGGAACTTCTTATGCAACTCATTATGAGTCTTATTGGCATGGTTGTGTTGGTGCTGGTCGCCATTTTACTTTCCAGCAACCGCAAGGCTATTTGTCTGCGCACGGTGTTGGGCGCTTTCCTGCTCCAGATTGGTATTGGTGCCTTGGTGCTTTATGTGCCTCTTGGCCGCCGGGTACTGGCAGGGATGACCGAAGGGGTTGCCCTGATTATTGGTTACGGCAATGAAGGCGTATCGTTTATTTTTGGTGGCCTGGCTTCCGATAAAATGTATGAACTGTTTGGCGGTGGTGGTTTTGTGTTCGCACTGCGGGTGCTGCCGATCATTGTCTTTTTCTCCTCGTTGATTGCCGTGCTGTATTACATCGGGGTGATGCAATGGGTTATTCGCCTGCTAGGCGGAGCGTTGCAAAAGCTGCTAAAAACGTCACGCACCGAATCGCTCTCAGCGACGGCAAATATCTTCGTCGGGCAGACTGAGGCACCGCTGGTAGTGCGCCCCTATATTGCCACCATGACGCGTTCGGAGCTGTTTGCAGTAATGTGCGGCGGGCTGGCGTCTATTGCCGGAGCGGTAATGGCAGGCTATGCGCAGATGGGAGTGCCGTTGGAGTATCTGATTGCCGCCTCCTTTATGGCCGCGCCGGGAGGATTGCTGTTTGCCAAACTGATCGTGCCGGAAACAGAAAAAACACACGATCATGAAACCCACTCCGGTTTTGTGAGCGCCGATGATCAACCGGCCAACGTGATTGATGCAGCGGCCAGTGGCGCGGCTTCCGGGTTGCAACTGGCCCTGAATGTGGGAGCGATGCTGCTGGCGTTTGTGGCGCTGATTGCCTTACTTAATGGCATCCTGGGGGGTATTGGCGGATGGTTTGATTATCCACAGCTCTCTATGGAACTGATTTTGGGCTGGTTGTTCGCGCCGGTGGCTTTCCTGATCGGGATACCGTGGCAGGAATCGACGGTGGAAGGGGCCTTTATCGGCCAAAAACTGATTCTCAATGAGTTTGTTGCTTATCTGAATTTTAGTCAGCATCTCAAAGCGGATGATGCCGTGGCAGCCCTGGGATTACAGGTGCTCTCGGATCAATCGAAAGCCATTATTTCGTTTGCCTTATGCGGCTTTGCCAATCTGTCATCGATTGCGATTTTGATTGGTGGGCTCGGCAGCATGGCTCCAAATCGTCGTCAAGATATCGCGCGTTTTGGTTTGAAAGCGGTCGCGGCAGGAACGCTTTCAAACCTGATGAGTGCGACCATTGCTGGTTTCTTTCTGGCGCTTTAAAGCCTGACCCGCAGCAGGGGAGAGTGTACGTTAATGACCATCTCGGCGTTTATCGGCAATATTGAATGGATGACGCTGCCTTTGCCCAATAGCGAGGCTGTGTATCCTGGATTCTGCGCCTATTGTCGCTTCAACCCAGTGGCTTACCACGATACGCTTTATCATCGTATTGATGTTCCCTTGTCTGCGGAACTGGCGCGCTCGGTGCCCAAGCGCCGCGCTGAATTTCTCGCGGGGCGTTATTTGGCGCGCCATGTGCTGGAAAAACTCGGTATTAACCAGTTTACCTTGCTGAGCGGCCAGGACCGCTCGCCGGTATGGCCTGAAAATCTCTGTGGCTCTTTGAGCCACAATAAAGACAGCGTGCTGTGCGCGATTCACCGCCGCAGTGACGTATTCAGCGGTGTGGGGGTGGATGTGGAAACGCTGATGAGTGACGATCGGGCGGCTTCACTCTGGCCTGGTATCGTGGGTGACGAGGAGTGCCAATGGCTGCAAGGGGTGGATATGCCGTTTTGCCAGGCGCTGACGTTGAGCTTTTCTGCCAAGGAGAGCTTGTTTAAAGCTATCTATCCTTCGGTTCAGCATTATTTCGATTTTTTAGATGCGCAAATTATCGTGCTCAACCAGGCTCAACAGGTTTTCGAACTGCAATTGCAAACCACGCTAACTCCTGAATTTCCCACGGGCCGGCGCTTCAAGGGGGTATACCGGATGATGGCTGACAAAGTCACCACCTTCCTCTGCCTTGAGCCCTCGAAGGCTGTCTGACGAAAACTGCGATACGTAGGCGCGTATTCAAAGGAAACGGTAGTCGCCTGTTATTCTCGTGGGGATTGGCGTATCGGCATATTCAAGTGATATCTGTCCCAGATATTTTTTTAACCGTCATTCCGCACCTACTTTAAGAATAAATTCGACGGTATCGCTCGCCGAGAACATCAACGATGGTCTTGTGAATAGAATTGAGGTTGGATACTTGTGGTGATCTGTCACCAATACTGAACTCATAAATCCCAAAAAAACAGAGGAAAACCCAACGCGCTGTGGGTTTTTGAGTCGGTTTTTTCTTCATATCTGGCACGCTACGTCCTTGAACTGCCAAAGCATTACG
>NZ_JBPETA010000233.1:0-4262 GCF_051710365.1 Symbiopectobacterium sp.
TTTGAAACAACTATGGTGATCTGTTCCGATGATTACCCAAACTTTCTATTTATTCAACAAAGCCTCGTTGATGTTCTCGGCGAGCGATACCGTCGAATTTATTCTTAAAGTAGGTGCGGAATGACGGCTTTTTGGCATTCAAGATCGATATCCAGTTTGATATCCATCATGCTCAGGCAGCCATCGATAAATCCTTCTGCCATTTGTAGCTGCTTTAATACCAGCGTATGTGAAATGCCCAGTTTGGTACCAATCGCCCTCACCGGCAGGCCAAGCACATAGTGCCACTCCAATAGCACATGCAGATACGGGTCGCGTTTTTTCAGACACGCCATCGCCCCCATTGACAATCAACCCATCGTCATCGCAACACGATGGGCGCGAGCGCTGGCTGGAGGGCAGCAACCCGCGGAAGCCCGCCGCCACCGATGAGTAATACAGCTCGTGTTCGGTATGAGAGGCCCATGCGCCATAGCGCTCAAGCACCTTTTGGATATCACGAATCATCTCGCCACCTTTGTTGTTTCTATACCGTTATCTGACAAGACCATTGGGATCTTGCCGCACCGTCCCCTGGAGTAACAAAAGAGCAGCAGTCATAGACTGCCACCGAAAAGCTATTGATTTAATTAAGAACTAACGTCCGTTACTCACGCGTAGCCGCGTTTTGTTAGTGTGATAATACCTTTTTCTATCATTAATAGCAAAAGGTATTGCCATTTCACTTGAAAAGCAATAGCGAATGCTATAAAGTTACTGGCATGAAAACGATGAACACTTTGGCAGAACGGCTCAACTATGCGATGTCGCTGACGGGAATGACTCAGGGGCAATTGGCACGCGCCGTTAACATGGCTCAGCCGACAATCTGGCGCTTGACCTCCGGTCAGGCGAAAGGAACATCGCGTATCATTGATATCGCCGATGCGCTGGGAGTCCGTCCTGAATGGCTGGCAAATGGTGATGAACCCATGCGTGCACCTGCGGTAACGCCTTACGACTCGCGCTCCAACATTCCCCCGGAATCCCAGTGGGGAACGGTTGACGTGTGGGACAGCCACACCCCCTTGCGGGATGATGAAGTGGAAGTGCCGTTTCTGAAAGATATTGAATTCGCCTGCGGGACTGGGCGCATCATGAATGAAGATCATAACGGGTTTAAGCTGCGGTTTTCCAAATCGACCCTACGCCGCGTCGGTGCAAATTCGGATGGCTCTGGCGTACTCTGTTTCCCGGCCAAGGGCGACAGCATGGAACCATTTATTCCCGATGGCACAACCGTCGCCGTCAACACCAACGATAAGCGCATTATTGATGGCAAGATCTACGCCATCAGCCAAAACGGTTGGAACCGCATCAAGTTGCTGTATCAGGTTGGGCCGAACACGGTAAGCATCCGCAGTTACAACAGTGCTGAACATCCCGTGGAAGAGAAATCCCTCAGCGACGTCGATATTATTGGCCGCGTGTTCTGGTGGGCGGTTCTGGACTACTGATTCCTGAGCCAGCGCTGTGCACAAAAAAGGCCGTTAACCAACGGCCTTTTTTGTGCACAGCACGATGTCACTCACCCCTCGTGCAACCCACACTCCCGTTTTAAACCGAAGAAGCGCGTTTCCTCTTCGCTCATTCCCGGTTCCCATTTACGCGTGGTATGCGTATCCCCTACGGACAGGTATCCCTGATCCCACAGCGGATGGTAGGACAAACCGTGCTGCTTGAGGTATTGATACACTTGCTTGTTATCCCAATTGATAATCGGCAACACCTTGAAGACGCCACGTTGGATAGCCAGCACCGGCAGATGTCCACGGCTGCCCGACTGCTCGCGCCGCAACCCGGCAAACCAGGTTTGTGCTTGTAGCTCACTCAGCCCGCGATTCATCGGTTCCACTTTGTTTAGCTGGTTGTACTGCTCAATGCCTTCAACGCCCTGTTCCCACAGCTTGCCATAGCGCGCTTCCTGCCAGGCCGGGGAGTGCTCGGCGCGATACACCTTCAGATTGAGTTTCAACTGCTCGGTCAGCGTATCGATAAACTGGTAGGTTTCCGGGAACAGGTAGCCGGTATCGGTGAGGATCACCGGAATATCAGGGCGCAGTTGCGTGACCAGATGCAGACTCACCGCCGCCTGAATGCCGAAGCTGGAGGAGAGCACATACTCTCCCGGCAAGTGCTCCAGCGCCCAGGCTACGCGCGCCTCGGCGGAGAGCGTTTCCAACTGGGCGTTGGTTTCTGCCAGCGCTTGCGCCTGCTCCGGTTTGGGTAGCGCATTGAGCGCTTCAAGAGAGAATACCGACATCATGCCTCCCGGTTAATCGTAAAAATCGCGCGCCGGATCGAGCACCGGCTTGATAATGCCGCTACGAATCGCAAAGTCACCGAACCCTTCTCTCTGCTGGCGCTCCAGAGCCCAGCGGCCAATCAGACCATCCAGTTCGCTCAGGATATCCGCCTGCGTGATATTTTCGCGGTACATACGCGGAATGCGCGTGCCTTCGCGGTTACCGCCCAGATGCAGGTTGTAGCGCCCAACGGCTTTCCCCACCAGACCAATTTCCGCCAGCATGGCGCTGCCACAGCCGTTCGGACAGCCGGTTACCCGCAGTACGATATGCTCGTCGCCCACGCCGTGGCGCTGCATAATTCCTTCCACCTCGGTGACAAATTCCGGAAGAAAACGCTCGGCTTCCGCCATCGCCAGCGGACAGGTTGGGAAGGATACGCAGGCCATCGAGTTTTTACGCTGCTCGCTGACGCTATCGTCAATCAAATCGTGCTCGCGCGCCAGCGCTTCAATCTTCGCTTTATTGCGCGTACTCACGCCCGCCACAATCAGGTTTTGGTTCGCCGTCAGGCGGAAATCCCCTTTATGGATTTTGGCGATTTCAGCCAACCCGGTTTTCAACGGACGCCCTGGATAATCGAGAATACGGCCATTTTCGATAAACAGCGTCAGGTGCCATTTGCTATCGATGCCTTTCACCCAGCCAATGCGATCGCCACGGCCAGTAAATTCATACGGGCGCACCGATTCAAAGGTCACGCCTGCGCGCTTTTCCACTTCGCGTTTGAAGGTGTCAACGCCGACACGCTCCAGCGTATATTTGGTTTTGGCATTTTTGCGGTTGGTGCGGTTACCCCAATCACGTTGCGTGGTCACCACCGCTTCGGCCGCGGCCAGCGTATGCTCAATCGGAATATAACCCAGCTCACTGGCAGTGCGCGGATAGGTTGCCTTATCGCCGTGGGCGATAGAAAGGCCGCCACCTACCAGACGGCCATTATAGGCAATAGCAATAAAATTAAGGTCGTTGGCGTGCAGATCGACATCGTTTTGCGGCGGGATCACTACCGTGGTTTTGAACTTGCGCGGCAGATAGGTCGCGCCGAGGATCGGTTCTTCATCGGTGGTGGCGACTTTCTCTTGATCCAGCCAGATCTCGGCGTAGGCACGGGTACGTGGCAACAGGTGCTCGGAGATCTTCTCCGCCCAGTCATAGGCCTGCTGATGCAGCTCGGATTCCACCGGGTTAGAAGTACAAAGCACGTTACGGTTCACATCGTTGGCAGTCGCCAACGCATCCAGCTCCAGATGGTTCAGCAACTGGTGCGCCGGTTTCACGTTCGGCTTCAGAATACCGTGAAACTGAAAGGTTTGGAGGTTGGTGATACGAATGCTGCCATAGAGCGTGCTCTCGGCGGCAAATTTATCAATCCCCAACCACTGTTCCGGCGTCATCACTCCACCGGGCAAACGGCAGCGCAGCATCATGGCATGACGCGGCTCCAGCTTTTGCTCGGCACGCTCAGCGCGAATATCGCGGTCATCCTGCTGATACATGCCGTGAAAACGGATCAGCAAAAAGTTGTCGCCGTTAAAACCGCCCGTCAGCCCTTCCTGCAAATCTTCAGAAATGGTACCGCGCAGGTAGTTGCTTTCCCGCTTCAGGCGCTCCGCATCAGCGAGTTTCCCTTCTACCACTAACGGGCCGGGATAACGTTCATCGATTGGTAATTTTTCGCTCATTGATAAAGATCTCGCTAGTACACATCGCGCTGATAACGGCGCACAAGGCGCAGTTCGCTTAAAAATTCATCGGCCTGTTCGGCATCCAGACCGCCGTGGGTAACGATGATGTGTACTAGCTCAGACCTGATCTGACAGTTACCGGTTATTTATACAGGTGTCTGTCAGATTAAATCTGGTTCAGATTTTTTTCTGCCCAGACCCGTTTACCATCAAGTAATGTTGCCATTGG
>NZ_JBPETA010000234.1:0-4171 GCF_051710365.1 Symbiopectobacterium sp.
TTTGAGATTTTTGGCCAGTGCATTAGCCAGAGCCTGCAACTGTTTTTCGTCCATAAAGTAACCTGCTTTTGATGTTGGATTGAACATATCAAAATCAGGCAATTACACAAATTTATGTACAGGCTCGCGTAAGTCGCCGAAGTGCCCCTCGTCGCGATTCGCCGGGAAACACGGACATGCCGAAAACGGTTTCTCTATTCACTCACAGGCCCAAGTGGGCCTGTGAGTGAATAACAACGTGACGCTATCAGGTTACTTGGCCGCGTCAGTGGCGGTTTTTATCCAACCATCAAACTGTGCCTGATGTGCCTTGATCCAGCCATCCACATGGCGTTCGATATCTTTCTGGCTGCTCTCTCCGCTGCGCATCCGCATGTTTTGCGCGTTGATGTCGGCCAATGGTAGCTTCATGATGGCAAACAGCTTGGCAGCCGCCGGATTTTTCTCGGCCCACGCTTTGTTCGCTGCGATGCGAATATTATTCACGGGGAAGCCGTAGTCGTTGCCGTTAGCCAGCTTGGTGCTGGAGCCTTTCATTTCTCCCGGTTGAGAAGAGAAAGGCACCTGTAACCAGACAACATCGCGCCCCGGTACCAGCACATCGCTGACCCAGTACGGTGTCCAGGTGTAATAGAAGATAGGTTTGCCTTCTTTATAGCGGGTAATGGCATCCGCGATCATCGCGGCGTAGTTACCCTGATTGTGCTCGACCGTGTTGCTCAATCCGTAAGCCTGAAGGTGATGGTTGATGGCGGCTTCACAACCCCAACCCGGTGCACAACCGATCAGGTCTGCTTTGCCGTCACCGTTGGTATCAAACAGCTTGGCGATCTCAGGGTCTTTAAATTGCTCAACGTTGGTGATCTGGTACTTTTCCGCTGTCTTTTTGTCGATCAGATAGCCCTGCGCTGCACCGCCAGCGTAAACCCCGTCGCGGTAAAATTTGGCATCACCACCAGCCGCTTTGTACATGTCTGCCTGAAGCGGATCCCAGTTGACGGCGGTGAAGGTGGCATCGCCGGATGCGATGGACATATAGGCAACGTTGTAATCCACTTCGCGAATGGGTTGCACGTCGTAGCCCAGTTTCTCCAGCGCGCGGCTGACCAGCAGCGTCTGGAAGGTTTCTTCCGAAATCGTGCTCTGCACGGGCTGAACGCTGACACCTTTGCCCGGCTGATCGGCGGCATAGAGCGGCGAGCCTGTCAGCGCGGCAATCAGGGCAACAGCCCCGAATCCGGTTTTCTGCATCATGGTTTATCCCTCTTTATGTGTAATGTGATTAACGCGTGAACGGGCGTAAAATCAGCCCCAACGGACCGGTGCGATACCAGGATTGATTACCACGGCTACGGCGGTCACGCCCCAAAGACTGGGTCAATCGGTCCAAAATGATGGCAAGAATAACGATCCCGACGCCGCCCACGGCAGCCAGTCCCATATCCAGACGCCCGATACCGCGCAGCACCATCTGCCCCAATCCTCCCACTGCGATCATCGAAGCAATGACCACCATGGAGAGCGCGAGCATCAGCGTCTGGTTAACACCAGCCATGATGGTGGGCATTGCCAACGGCAACTGTACTTTGAACAACATCTGGCGCGGACTGGCTCCAAAGGACTCAGCGGCTTCCACCAGATCGGCGGGCACCTGCCGGATACCGAGGATTGTCAAACGCACAATCGGCGGTAGCGCAAAGATAATAGTGACCACCACGCCGGGCACATTCCCGATGCCAAACAGCATGACAATCGGCACCAGATACACAAACGCCGGTGTGGTTTGCATGGCGTCGAGCAGCGGACGCACCACTTTTGCCGCACGCTCACTGCGCGCCAGCCAGATGCCGAGCGGCAGACCAAGCAGCATGCAAAAGAACAGGGCGGTTAATACCAGCGCCAGTGTGACCATGGCCTGTGACCAGGCACCGATAGCACCGATGGCGACCAGCGATATCAGCGTTGCCGCTCCCATACCCAGTGATGACATCTGCCAGGCGATAAGGGAGAACACCAAAATGGCAACCGGGGCTGGCATGCCTAACAGCGCCTGCTGGAAACCGTTGAGAATAATGTCAACCGGCACGCGAATGCCTTGAAACAGCGGACGGAAATGCAGCACCAGCCAGTTGATCCCTCCGGTGACCCAATGATCCAACGGAATCAACGTGTCTTTGAACGGATCTAACAGCGAAAAGTGTTCCTGAGCCGGTGCAGGGGCGCTGTTCAGCCAATCAGCGCCAGACTGTGCGGCATCCTGAGCGGGTGCGCCCCAGGCATCTGCGCTGTTAGTTGCGGCGTCACCCGAAGCCGATGTACTTTGTGCTGCCGATGACCAGGGATCGCCATTGCTGCCGGTGGCTGCCTGTTCGGCAGCATTGACCGGTGTTTGCGTGGTTTCCCACGGATTGGTTGCGTTAGTCATTGTTGCTGCCCTCCTTGTCTAATGCCTGTAACAGCATGCCCTTGGAAATAATGCCGATATATTCACTGTTCTCACCGATGACCGGTACGGCGCAGGGGGCCTGCGCAACCTGTGAAATCAGTTCATTGAGTGACATATCTGCGGGCACGGGGGTAGGGTCGGGCAGCAAAGCCTGTTCCAGCGGTTCTTGCGCGTGCAGTGCTTTTTTCAGCGAATCGATAGAAACGACGCCGATAAATTTTTTCCCTTTTTCCAGCACGTAGCCATATTCACGATCATCATCCTGTAGGATCTTGAGCGCAGAGCGAGGCCCAACGCCGGGCGTTTTGCGGATCAAGGTAACGTGACGACGACGCGCAATATCTTTTGCACTGAACACGTGGCTGATATCCACACCACGGAAGAAGGTACGCACATAGTCATTAGCCGGGTTGTTGAGAATTTCATCCGGCGTACCCACCTGGATCACTTCGCCACCGTGCATGATGGCAATGCGATCGCCGATGCGCATGGCTTCGTCCAGATCGTGTGAAATAAACACGATGGTACGCTGGTGGCGCGATTGCAGTTTCACCAACTCATCTTGCATTTCAGTACGGATAAGCGGATCGAGCGCTGAAAACGCTTCATCCATCAGCAGAATATCGGGATCGTTTGCCAGTGCGCGCGCCAGACCGACGCGTTGGCGCATCCCGCCGGAAAGCTCATCCGGGTAGGTATTGGCATAGGCTTCGAGGCCTACCTGTTGCAGTGCTTCAAGCGCTTTCTGTTCACGCTGTGCTTTATCGACGCCTGCCAACTCCATGCCAAACGCGGTGTTAGCCAACACGCTCAGGTGCGGCATCAAGGCGAATGACTGGAACACCATGCTGATTTTTTTGCGGCGCAGGGCGCGCAGTTCTGTGTCTAATACCTCGGCGATGTTTTCGCCGTCGATCAGTACCTGACCGCGAGTCGGTTCAATCAGACGATTGAGAAGGCGTACCAGTGTGGATTTACCCGAGCCGGATAATCCCATGATGACGAATATCTCGCCTTCTTCAATGGCCAGATTGGCGTCTTTCACGCCGACAGTGAGCCCGGTTTTTTCAAAGATCTGATCTTTGTTTAGCCCTTTGTCTATCAGTTTGAATGCCCTGTCAAGGTGCTCGCCAAATATTTTATAGAGATGCTTTACTTCGAGTTTTATTGCCATGAAATGATAAAATTCCTCTGTGATTTATCGTTCTATATTTCTGTCCTGATGAAGATGAAAACACGTCATACCCTACCATACTCAGATTCTGAGGCAACCCTTGGTGCCGAGAATAGTGCTATGAGGATATTCATTTTCATGCCACCTTATAGGCCATTTTTCTTTATTTTCACTGTCTGTTTTTTTATATTATTTATTGGTGTTTTGTATTAATTTTTGTTTTTATATCAATTATTTATGTTTTTTAAAATTCAATGTTTTAAATGGTTTTTACGTTTCTGTATGTTGTGGGTAATAATGGGCTTGAATGACGTTGTGATTTTTTTTGAAATTACTTATACCATTGCAGTGATAAAGATGATTTATATCGCTATTTGGTGGTAGTTATTTTCGGATTACACTGAAAATGATTGCTTCATCGAAAGAGGGGCTTTGTTGAATAAATAGAAAGTTTGGGTAATCATCGGAACAGATCACCATAGTTGTTTCAAAATCAGGTCTCCATGGCAAAACAAAATTTTAAAATCACTAACTGGCCCTCCTATAACAAG
>NZ_JBPETA010000235.1:0-4095 GCF_051710365.1 Symbiopectobacterium sp.
CAATGGCAACATTACTTGATGGTAAACGGGTCTGGGCAGAAAAAAATCTGAACCAGATTTAATCTGACAGACACCTGTATAAATAACCGGTAACTGTCAGATCAGGTCTGAGCTAGTACACGTTATGTTTTTGCTGAACCAGCAACTTAGAACGGAATATCGTCGTCAAAGTCCATCGGAGGTTCATTGCCGCTAGGCATCGGAGCATTGTTCTGTTGGCGCGGTGCTTGCTGTGCGCCGCCGCTGAAGGCCTTACCACCCTGAGGCTGCTGCGGTTGTCCCCAGCCACCCTGCGGTGCGTTGTTGCCTGCGTTGCCGCCTGCCGGGGCACCACCGCCCTGACGGCCGCCCAGCATCTGCATGGAGCCGGAAATGTCTACCACCACTTCCGTGGTGTAACGATCCTGCCCGCTCTGATCCTGCCATTTACGCGTGCGCAGTTGACCTTCAACATACACCTGTGAGCCTTTGCGCAGGTATTCTCCAGCCACTTCAGCCAGCTTTCCGTACAGCGTGACGCGGTGCCATTCTGTGCGCTCTTTCTGCTCGCCGGTCTGCTTGTCGCGCCAGGTATCTGACGTGGCCAGAGTCAGGTTAGCAACGGCACCACCGTTCGGCAGATAACGGACTTCCGGGTCTTGCCCCAGATTCCCGACAAGAATCACTTTATTAACGCCTCTGCTGGCCATGCTTGTGTCTCCTGATGAGTCAATACATAAAGTCTAAGTTAGAAATCATAACATGCCAGCACTGTGCTGAGTACCCGCGATGTTGCATCCACACTTTTTTTATTGGTTACATTGTTGCATTAGAATACTGGATATTTATTCAGTTTTTTGTTAGCGTGTTTCTTCTGCTTAGCCCCCCACTGAGCCGCCATCTGCGGTGCTAAAAAACACAGCGGGTGTTTTTTTGTGTCATAATTGCACGTTTCGTACCGGTTATCTCCGCCTGCGGGATGATGAAAAATAGCGTTAACTCCGGGATGTATGTGAATGGATAAGATCGAAGTTCGTGGTGCCCGTACTCATAACCTCAAAAATATCAATCTGGTAATTCCGCGCGATAAACTGATTGTGGTCACCGGGCTGTCGGGGTCCGGTAAATCGTCGCTGGCGTTTGATACCCTGTATGCGGAAGGGCAGCGACGCTACGTTGAATCGTTGTCTGCCTATGCGCGCCAGTTTCTCTCTTTAATGGAGAAACCGGACGTCGATCATATCGAAGGGTTGTCACCGGCGATTTCCATTGAGCAAAAATCCACGTCCCATAACCCGCGCTCAACCGTGGGTACCATCACCGGGATTCACGACTATTTGCGTCTGCTCTTTGCCCGCGTGAGTGAGCCGCGCTGTCCGGATCACGATGTGCCGCTGGCGGCGCAGACCGTCAGCCAGATGGTGGATAACGTGCTGGCACAGCCGGAAGGTACTCGCCTGATGCTGCTCGCCCCCATTGTTAAAGATCGCAAAGGGGAGCACACCAAAACGCTGGAAAACCTGGCGACACAAGGCTATATCCGCGCCCGTATCGACGGCGAGGTGTGCGATCTTTCCGATCCGCCCAAGCTGGAATTACAGAAGAAACACACCATTGAAGTGGTCGTCGATCGTTTCAAAGTGCGTGAAGATTTGGCACAGCGTCTGGCGGAATCGTTTGAAACCGCGCTGGAGCTTTCCGGCGGTAGCGCCATTGTGGCGGATATGGATGATAGCAAGCAGCCTGAACTGCTGTTCTCCGCCAATTTCGCTTGTCCGCAGTGTGGCTATAGCATGCATGAGCTGGAGCCGCGCATGTTCTCCTTCAACAATCCGGCTGGCGCTTGTCCGAGCTGTGATGGGTTGGGCGTGCAGCAGTTCTTCGATCCGGCACGTGTGGTGCAAAACGGTGAGCTGTCGTTGGCAGGCGGTGCGATTCGCGGATGGGATCGACGTAATTTTTACTATTTTCAGATGCTGCGTTCACTGGCGGAGCATTACCGTTTTGATGTCGAGGCACCCTACGACAGCCTGAGTGAAAAAATTCGTCACGTCATTCTTTACGGTTCCGGTAAAGACACTATCGAGTTTAAATACATCAACGATCGTGGCGATACGTCCGTGCGACGCCATCCTTTCGAGGGAGTGTTGAACAACATGGAACGGCGTTACAAGGAAACCGAATCAAGCGCGGTGCGCGAAGAACTGGCCAAGTTTATTAGTAACCGTCCTTGTGCCAGTTGCAGCGGTACGCGTCTGCGTAAAGAAGCGCGCCATGTGTTTGTCGAACAGACCACGTTGCCGCAGATTTCCGACATGAGCATCGGCCATGCGATGACGTTCTTCCAAAGCATGAAGCTAAGTGGTCAGCGCGCGCAGATTGCTGAAAAAGTGTTGAAGGAGATCGGCGATCGCCTGAAATTCCTGGTGAACGTGGGATTGAACTACCTGTCGCTGTCGCGTTCTGCCGAAACGCTTTCCGGCGGTGAAGCACAGCGTATTCGACTGGCGAGCCAAATTGGTGCCGGGCTGGTGGGGGTGATGTATGTACTGGATGAACCTTCCATTGGCTTGCACCAGCGGGACAACGAACGCCTGTTGGAGACATTGATTCACCTGCGCAATCTGGGCAACACGGTGATTGTGGTGGAGCATGATGAAGACGCCATTCGCGCGGCGGATCATGTGATTGATATCGGACCTGGCGCGGGGGTGCACGGCGGTCAAGTGGTAGCGGAAGGCTCGGTAGAACAGATTATGGCGGTGCCAGAATCGTTGACCGGCCAGTACCTGAGCGGTGAGCGAAAAATCTTAGTGCTGTCGCAACGCGTGCCTGCCGATCCCACCAAAGTGCTGAAGCTGGTGGGGGCTAAAGGCAACAACCTGAAAGATGTCACGCTGACGCTGCCCGTCGGGCTGTTCACCTGTATTACCGGTGTTTCTGGTTCCGGTAAATCGACGCTGATTAACGATACGCTGTTTCCGCTGGCGCAACGTCAGCTCAATGGCGCAACGCTGGCGGAACCGGCACCATACCGTGAGATTCACGGCCTTGAACATTTTGATAAGGTGATCGATATCGATCAAAGTCCGATTGGGCGCACACCGCGTTCCAACCCGGCGACCTACACAGGCGTATTTACCCCCATCCGTGAACTGTTTGCCGGCGTGCCAGAAGCGAGAAGCCGCGGATACAACCCCGGGCGCTTTAGTTTCAACGTGCGCGGCGGGCGCTGTGAGGCCTGTCAGGGCGATGGCGTCATCAAAGTGGAGATGCACTTCCTGCCGGATATCTATGTGCCGTGCGATCAGTGCAAAGGCAAACGTTATAACCGTGAAACGCTGGAAATCAAATACAAGGGTAAAAGCATTCACGAAGTGCTGGAAATGACCATTGAAGAGGCGCGTGACTTCTTTGATGCCATTCCTGCCTTGGCGCGTAAGCTGCAAACCCTTATCGATGTGGGGCTTTCTTATATTCGTCTTGGCCAGTCGGCGACCACGCTCTCCGGCGGTGAAGCACAGCGTGTGAAATTGTCCCGCGAGTTGTCAAAGCGAGGAACGGGGCAAACCCTGTATATTCTTGACGAGCCAACCACCGGGCTACATTTTGCCGATATTCAGCAACTGTTGGACGTGTTGAACCAGTTGCGCGATCAGGGGAACACCATTGTGGTGATTGAGCACAATCTGGATGTGATTAAAACCGCAGACTGGATTGTGGACCTTGGTCCGGAAGGGGGCAGCGGTGGCGGTCAAATACTGGTGTCCGGCACCCCGGAGACGGTTGCCAATTGCGAAGCATCGCACACTGCCCGTTTCCTCAAGCCGATATTGGCACGCAAGTAGTGCTGTTCACGACGCCCGGTATTGCGCCGGGCGTCGTGATTATAAGGGTATCCACGTTTACTTTTTATTTCGATAAGCACCGCTTTCGTTGTCGTACTGTTATTTCACGCTATTTTTCTTAGCGATAAATATCCTTTATACCCGTCATTCCGCACCTGATTTTTCTTTTTTCGGGACTTGACAGTATTCTGAAGTTCTGAATTTATTACTGCTTTTTGCAGACCAATCAGCATGAGTACTCCCCACGTTACCATCCGTAACCTTGATC
>NZ_JBPETA010000236.1:0-4092 GCF_051710365.1 Symbiopectobacterium sp.
GGTGCTGGATAGTGCCCCGGATTCACACTGTATGGTGACGGAGAACCCCGCACGGCTGGTACCGCCCTGACGCAACTGATTGGCGGTGATCAACGGCAGCATCACGACATTCGGAAAATCATCCACGCGACAAGACGCACCGCGTACAAAGGTCACCCCCGTTGCGTACAGGCTCCAGGTACCAGGCCAGTCATAGGGCCATCCTTCATATTTGGTTGCCGAATCAGCGCCCTCAGTCACATTCGCGCTGAGCCCCGGGCCTTTGAACGCGGTATAGCCGTGAGGCTGGCTGTAGAGGTAGGTGTAGCGATTATAGGCGTTGCCATACCACGTGGTGCTGTCGATACTGAACACTTCCATCAAAATATCGCTGAAGGCGCTGGCCGGAATATAGATATAGGTGCCATCGGAGAACCAGTCGGACGGCGTCAGTTGCCACCCCTGCCAATAGCGGGAAAAGTAGGCCCCGCTCTTTAAATGGGTGAGCCTGACCGCAACATTGCGCACATAGCTGTAGTAAGCGCCGTCAATCTCACTGGCCGCGTACATCCCGGCATAGCCGCTATCGCCATTGGTGGCGTACATCTCGAACAGGCTGCTGGCATCCGCGACCGCACAGCGAAACAAGATCTGATTAGCGGTAAACGCCGTCTGCGCGCCCTGACTCAGAAAGCTGATTGAGCTGCTCGCCAGCAAAGTACCTGAGGGCTGAAAGGTGCCGCTGCTCAGGCTTATCACGCCGGGCATACCAATGTTTCTGCCGTTACAGGTATCGCACGCGCCATTCCAGGCGGTCGCGGTATAGCCCGCATTGCGCGCTGCCTGCGATAAGGAGGTGGCACTGGTGACGCGAATACAGGCGCTGTAGGCCGTCTGGCACCCGAGTAACAGCACTGCCAGCCAGAATATGATACGCGATGTCATGGCGACCTCCGAGGCTGACAGGGCAGATCAAGATGGGTGAAAGCGTCGCTGCCGCGTGACGGTAAACGGTAGCTGACCAGACATTGCTCCCCAACCTGCTGGCCCCATACCACCTGTAAGGTGTCGCGTTCTTCGGCAAGGCGGGCATAGATTTGCCCCCCCCCCCCTGCCCGACCATGCCAACGCTGTTGCCCGCCGCCATTACCACATCGGCTCCCATTGGGGGAAAACTCCCGTCCTCAAGCTGCGTGGCGATCAGCACCGCCCTACCTTGCAAGGTGGAAAAACTGACCTGCGCCAAAGCCCCCGCGTAAGGAACCACGCGCTGGCTGCCACCTTGCAGTTCAGTTTCATCGTTCATGGTGCTGGCATCCAGCGTAATGGTGTTATAACGGTATGGGGCCAGCGACGGCAGGATGGCATAGCCAAAGCGATCGACCGTAGCCCCCTGACCATTGCGTACCATCGCGCCTTCGGCACCCGGAGCGAGGATCAACGCGAAGGTATCGCTGGCATAAGGCCCAAGCGTCACCCCGCCCTGATGCAACACCAGCGTACTGGCGGCCCCGACGCCAAATTGGCGATAGTTGTCGCCTTGCGCCACCGAGGCGCGCAACGCACCAACGGAAGTCGTTTGCTGTGCACTACCGCCAAATGTCATAGCGTTACCGCCCTGTTGATAATTCTCTACCCCAGTGTAGGCAGACCAGGTGAACTGCCTGTCGTCGCCTGAAGACCCCGCCACACTCAGCGTGCCTGAACGTGACGCTCCAGTGCGGTTCATGTCCAACGAGACCGTAGAGCGGGTGCTCCCGACATCAAAGGGCACAGAGAAACCGAGCGCGACAAGGGTTTCGGTATAGCGCTGCTGACCGGTATTGTCATAGTCTCCATCACTGACGCTGACGAAATTACGTCCACGTTCCCACACGGTGCGCTGGCGCGCCACGCTCAGGTTATAGCTGATGTTTCGCCAGGAATTATTGTAGCCGAGTTGCAGTTGAGTAACGCGTGACGATTCACCGTAGTAGCTGCTGGTGCTGGCCGACATGTTCAGCATGCCCCACGAGCCCATCGCCTGGCTAACTGTGGCGGAGAAACGGTTTTTTTGATTCAGACTGTGGCTTTGTTGAATAATAGGTAATCATGCTGTTTTTCTATGCCAGTTTTGGTAGAAAATGCTTGTCATCTTAGGTGTACAGTTTTCTCATGAGGCCTAACTGCATGATTTTGCGTTGCGAGGATCCGTCGTTTCACTTGGCTGCCAGCATAAAATCTATTTATTCAACAAAGCCTCAGACTGTCTGACCAGTAGAGTAGTTCCCATCATTGCGATACTGGCGGCGCTGACTGAGCACATCTTGCAGATCGCGAAAACCGGTGGTGGAGTAGTGCCAGGCAGCCAGTACCACGCTGGTGCCGCTGGCAAAGGTGCGACCGTAGCTGAGTTCACTACGCCAACCCGACTCTGTATGACCATTCACATCCGCATGCGACCAGGTCGCGTTCGTCCCGATGGCCCCGATAAAGGGGTGGCGATCACCGTACCAAACAATCCCGCGACATAGTCATCCGCAACGCGTACACCGCCGTTGAGCGTTAACACATTATTGAGGCCGTGCTGGACAACGCCTTCGGCAAATTGGTTATCGATGCTATTAAAATGGCGCACGCGCCCCATTGCCACTTCGTATTGCCAGTTACCGGGACGCACTGAATCGGGGACGGAGGCATAGGGTACGGTAAAGGTTGATACCCGCCCGTTGGCCTCGATCACCTCTACCTGCAAGTCCCCGCGATCCTGCGTGTTATACAAATCGCGGATCACGAAAGCACCGGGCGGAACGCTGGTTTCATAGATAATCTGCCCCAGTTGCCGCACTACCACGCGCGCAGAAGCCCCCGCTACGCCGCGCACTTCGGGCGCAAACCCTCTGCGCCCCTGCGGCCACATACGCTGATCGCTGGCAAGCTTGACGCCATTGAATGACAAACTGCCGAACAGGCTATTACTGGTGTAGCTGTCACCCAACGTCAGCATGCTTTCAATGGCGGGGATGGGCCTGTCCACCCAGGTGCGCACCGCGTTGTATTTATATTGGCTGCCACTGACGCTGCTGTCGTAATAGCGCAGATTCCCTTGATGGCGAAGCTGCCACAAACCAATATTGGAACCGGCATTCAACGCACTCCACAAATAGCCGTAGCGATAATAGTTGTCACGATTTTCCGTGCGGTAGTAGTTGGTGTTATGGCGTAACGACAGCGCAGGGATACCACTGTCCCACTCCGAAACCGGAATATAGCCGCGTGGAGTGCGCAACAAGGCCTGCTGGGCCACCACCAGATTGAGGCGCAAGGCGGTGAGATCCACCTCTTCAGCCACGCTTTGGCCGGTATCGCTCAGTAACACACATTCTGCCGGTTACCGCAGTGTGTTGCGGTTCATACGTATGGCCGTTTTTTCCAGCAAGGCCGGAGAGAGGCAGGCTTTCACGCCCTCTTCGGCGGTAGCGATAAACAGCACCGTCTCACTGGCGGCAATCATCTGATCGTTAACGAATACGTTCAGTACGTGCTCACCGACTTCAATCAGCGCATCGTGCTGATTGAAACGCGCCAGATCCTGACCATAGGCCGCCCCCTGTAACAACGCCGGGTCGAAGTAATAGTCTTCAGCGTGTACCGACGATGCCAACCCGGCCACTGCCGCAGCCAGCCACAGAGGAGCAGGCGTTAATGGGCACGCAAGCCGCTCATAACGGGAAGTCGGCACTGAGTCTGGCTCCCTGATCGCTGATGATCGTTACCGTGACGGTATGACGTCCTGACGGCACGGCGCGAGTAAACCAGAACGTGCGTTGGCTTAATGGCGCGACCATATCTGCTGTCGCCGGGATGGTTGCGCCCGACGCGTTAAGCGCAATCTTGCTCACATTGAGATAGAACGGCAGTGTGTTGGACACGATCACGTCGCTACGTTGCCCCTCACGGGTGGCCGTCACTTTTACCGTTGAAATAACATTGGCGGGAGGGTTTCCCACCGTCATTCCGCACCTACTTTAAGAATAAATTCGACGGTATCGCTCGCCGAGAACATCAACGATGGTCTTGTGAACAGAATTGAGGTTGGATACTTGTGGTGGTCTGTCACCAATACTGAACTCA
>NZ_JBPETA010000237.1:0-4050 GCF_051710365.1 Symbiopectobacterium sp.
GAGTTCAGTATTGGTGACAGACCACCACAAGTATCCAACCTCAATTCTGTTCACAAGACCATCGTTGATGTTCTCGGCGAGCGATACCGTCGAATTTATTCTTAAAGTAGGTGCGGAATGACGGTGGAAAACCTATCGGGTGATGTTAAATCGTATTGATGTCAGTACTGCACCTGACATTGAGTGGCCGGGGCAGCCACAATAATAGCCGTTATTTCTACCAGCCCGCCGTCATTGGCGGGCTTTCTCTTGAGCATGCCAGGCAATCTCACGAATCATTCTACATAATGCAAAAAAACGCAGTTTTTGAAGTAATCTCGCATGCAAAATGATATGCAACTCTATGCGAAAAAATTCGCCGCGCTACACGTACTCTTCCTGCAACGGCGAACCCATATCGGAGATATCGGCTTCTACCACCAGTGCGGTAGACTGCTGCAATTGTTGCAGCAACACCTCCGGCAACGGAGACATGGCTTCGCTGCCCATATGGATACTGCCCACCAAATGCAGGCGTCCGCCGTTTGTCAGCGACACATCCAGTGCGGGGTAGGCATAGGCGACCGGGGAAATTAATCCCAACCACGTGGCCAGTTGGCGCAGTAACGTCATGATTTATCTCCATCAACCACAAACGCTCATGCTAACCGCTTATGCCGCGCGAGGATACTTCCATAAGGATGAAAAATCCCCAACCTTGTTACCGTTGGGGATCGTCGGGAAGGGCAGTTAAACCTTGAGGGCGCGGACATGTAGCGTAATGCCATCAACGGCAATCACTTCAACGGTTGTGCCGACGGGCAGGGCTTCATCGGTCTTGATCCGCCAGGTGCTGTCTCCGATTCTGGCACGGCCGATGCCATCCTCAACCGCTTCGGTGACAGTGGCACGCACCCCTATCAGTTGCCTACTACGTTGGTTCAGCAGTGTAGCATCTGCTATTCGGCGTGAACGGCTGCGCAGCCAGTACCACCACAGCAGCGCGATGATGATGGTCAGCACGGCAAACAGCGTTCCCTGCCACGCCCAAGGCAGCGGTAATACCCAGGTTAACAAACCAATGATAACGGCAGACACGCCGCTCCACAGTAAATAACCGCTGGCCCCAAGCATCTCAGCCGCCAGTAGCAGACCACCGAGCGAGAGCCACACCCAGTGGGCATTCTCAGCCAGCAGTTCAACGTCCATTCTGGCTCCGGGCGTTTCCGCTATCTTTAATCAACTCGGCGATACCGCCGATAGCGCCCATCAGATTGCTGGCATCCAGGGGCATCATGATAACTTTGCTGTTGTCGGCAGAACCAATCTCTTTCAATGCATCGGTATATTTTTGTGCTACAAAGTAGTTGATGGCCTGAATATTACCAGAGGCAATGGCATCAGAGACCATCTGGGTGGCGCGCGCTTCTGCTTCTGCGGCTCTTTCACGGGCTTCTGCTTCCAGAAACGCGGATTGACGCTCCCCCTCTGCTTTCAAAATTTGCGACTGCTTTTCACCTTCCGCTTTGAGAATGGCAGCCTGACGCACCCCTTCCGCTTCAAGAATGTCGGCACGTTTGGTTCGTTCGGCTTTCATCTGGGCGTTCATCGAGGCGATCAGTTCGGCGGGTGGGCGCACATCGCGGATCTCAATACGGGTGATTTTTACGCCCCATGGGCCAGTGGCTTCATCGACAATATGCAGCAGGCGAGTGTTGATGCTGTCACGCTGCGACAGCATTTCATCCAGTTCCATAGAACCCAGCACGGTACGGATGTTGGTCATGGTCAGGTTTTTGATCGCCAATTCGAGCGAACTGACCTCATAAGCCGCACGTGCCGCTTCCACTACCTGAATAAAGCAGATGGCATCAATCGTCACGTTGGCGTTGTCTTTGGAAATCACTTCCTGGGAGGGAATCTCAAGTACCTGCTCCATCATATTGATTTTGCGACCAATGCGATCCATGAACGGTACCACCAGGTTTAACCCTGGCATCAGTGTCTTGGTGTAGCGGCCAAAGCGTTCTACGGTCCACTGATAGCCTTGCGGCACGATCTTGATCCCTGACCATACAATAACCAGCGCAACAAATATCAATACGGGAATGACACTCAGCATGGTTTTCACCTCCAAAGGTAGTTTTAAAAATAATTTATTGAAATAAAACTATATTTTTCTTCATCCTGAAAAGGCTATTCTAGCGCCGTCGGTGCATAAAGCCCATCTTTTCGGTCACGTATTCAATGAGTGTATTGCTACATAGTCTGGCATGCAAAAAAGGTGTTTAAAACCAGCCTGAATGCATGAAGAGAACATAGAGCATGAATACTATTTTTATTGCGGAGCAACACATTGAATACGTGACCATCTTTTCGCAGGCGTAATCACGCGTTGTCATTGGCGTATTATCTGAAAATAGCAAAAACGAGAGGTGAGGCAAGCAGGGGCGCTAATACGCCCCGGTAAGAGGTTGGATTAAAAGGTGGTCCAGTTATCATTTGATGATGTTGTGGTGGAACCTGTACTTGCAGCAGCCAGTAACGGTGTTTTAGAGGCTGTTGTCGGGGACGTCACGGTCATTGAGCTGGTCGGTGTAATGACAAACACGGCGACGGCATCCGTCAGGCGTTGTGCTTGATTTTGCAGAGATTGTGCGGCCGCAGAGACTTCTTCCACCAGAGATGCGTTTTGCTGTGTTGATGCATCAAGCTGCCCGACACCAATGTTGACCTGATCGATCCCGACGCTTTGTTCTCGGCTGGAGTGCGCAATTTCCGACATAATGCTGCTCATGTGAGAGGCATTGGCGCTCAGGTTTTTCATTGATGTTTCGGCACCTTCCACCAGTTCCATCCCTTGTTGTGTGGTGTGCACGGCATCGTCGATCAGCGCTTTGATCTCTTTTGCTGCGGCGGCACTACGCTGCGCGAGACTACGTACTTCGCTAGCCACCACGGCAAACCCGCGACCTTGTTCACCTGCACGCGCTGCTTCAACGGCGGCATTGAGCGCCAATACATTGGTTTGGAAAGCAATGCCATCGATCAGGGCGATGATTTCTACCATGTGGTTGGCAGAATCACGGATTTCATGCATTTTGCTCGCGGCATCGGACATTTTGCTACCGCTGTTTTTCATTTCCAGTGCGGCATCGTTCACCAGCGTATTGGCCTGTTGGGTATTTTCTGCGGTGTTTTTAACGGTAGCCGCTAGCTGGTTCATTGATGCAGCTGTCTCTCCCAGAGAACTGGCCTGCTCTTCGGTGCGGCCGGACAGATCCAGGTTACCGGCCGCAATCTGGGCGGTAGCGGAGGCAATGTTGTGTGCACCATCGCGCAGTTGCCCGACGAGCTGTTGGAGATTGGTGGTCATCTTGTTCAACGCATTCAATAAGATGCCAGTCTCATCTTTACGCTGATGGGCGATCGATCGCGTCAGGTTGCCCTGTGCAACGGACTCCGCCAATGACACCGCTTGCTGCAATGGCAACACCACGCTGCGCGCCGTCACGAATGACAGCGTCAGGCTGATAACGACGCCTGCGAGAATAATGCACAGCAGTATGATGCGAATGCTGCTGTAACTTTGATTCACCGTTTGGTCCGCTTGCCACATACGGTATTCGGCTTTGCTGATGAACTGTGAGATATCTTTTTTGAGCGCAGTGCCCAGAGGCCAGGTGACTTCAAGCGCTTGATGGCGTAGGTCCTGACGGTTTTTCGCCAGATTCAGCAGCGTGTCGCTGGCCTCGGCAAACTTGCTATAGTCCTGTTTGATGGTATTTAACGCAGCCGTGAGTTCAGCATCGTCCTGGACATAATTACTGAGCGTCGTAATATGTTTAACAATAACGCTGCGGTCTTTTTTGATTTGTTCAACCGTAGTGTTGATGTTATTTTCATCATTTTCTGCGGTCAGGGCAAAGAATGCGGATTGGCTAAGGAAGGTGCGATTTAATCGGCAGCAATAGACGGGCCAATGATATTTTCTTTGCTGACGTCATGTAACCACTCCAGAGTGGTTAATATTTACTCATTATTATGAAGTGAAAGTAAAAAAAATCGTCA
>NZ_JBPETA010000238.1:0-4023 GCF_051710365.1 Symbiopectobacterium sp.
AGGAAGCAATGTCTCAATCCTAGCCCATTGATCATCTCGAAGTGCATAGCGACGTGTCATCTCTTACTTTTTAGGCCAAAGTAGACAATCATACACGCTTATCCAAGCATTTGATGACAGGCCCTAAAAAGAGAACATCATGACCAAAATTAATATCGATTTACGTGGCCTGAACCCTGCCCCTGTCACACCGTTCAACCGCGATGGTTCCGTGGATTACGCCGCGTGTAAAAAACTGGGTGCCTGGCTTGCCAGCATCGATGGCGTTAAAAGTCTGACCGTATTGGGCCACGCTGGGGAAGGCACCTTTATGTCTCAGAGCGAGCAGATGAAATTGATTGAAGCTTTTGCGGAATCGGTGAACGGCGCCATTCCAATCATTGCGGGTATCACGCTCGAAGGCACCGAAGTGGCAGCCGAAGAAGCCAAGCGCGCCGTCAGCGCGGGGGCCTCTGCGGGCCTGCTGTATCCTTCTCACGGCTGGCTGCGTTTTGGCTACCAGAAAGGGGCACCACAGGATAAATACCAGGTATATGAAGAAAGTGGCCTGCCGCTGATCCTGTTCCAGTATCCCGATGCCACCAAGTGCACCTATAACCTGGAAACGTTGCTGGAAATCTCTGCTCAACCCGGAGTGTTTGCCATGAAGAACGGCGTGCGCAATATGCGTCGCTGGGACACTGAGATTCCGGTAATCCACCGTGAACGCCCGGACCTGCAGATCCTGAGCTGCCATGATGAATATCTGCTCTCGACGGCCTTTGATGTAGACGGTTTCCTGGTGGGCTATGGCAACATTGCGCCAGAACTGCTGGTAGAGATGATCAAAGCCGGCAAGGCGAAGGATTACAAAAAAGCCCGTGAGATCCATGACCGCCTGCTGCCTGTGACCAAAAGCGTGTATCACCGTGGTTCACACATGGAAGGTACCGTGGCACTGAAGCATGCGCTGGTGGCGCGCGGCATTCTGGATCACGCCACAGTGCGTTCTCCGCTGCTGCCATTGGAACCCGGCGCAGAAGAGGAAATCAAAGCCGCAATTCGCGCTGCTGAACTGCCATTCGTTGGCTAATGCCCGTACTCCGACGCTGACATGACGGATACGCCCGCCTTCATACCGTGAACGGCGGGCGTATTTTCGATCCAAACGGCATCCAACCTCCCACGCTTGTTAGCGCAATCAAACGTATATGTTGCGCATTATTGTATGCTTTTGCATAGTAACCCCTGATTATCCTGCCGTGGCACAGATTTAAAATTCCGAGGTGTAGCCAAAGCCTGGGAACCATTACATAATAAATTCGTAAACACCACGCGGATGTCATTGGCAACACACTGTGCCTTTTTTTAAAAATAAAAATCAAGGGATTACATGGACCCTAATACCTTTCCGCCCAACGGTTCAAGCCGTAAGTTGGGAAGCAAACCCGTCACCTTACAGGATGTCGCCACGGCAGCCGGGGTGAGCGTTTCCACCGTTTCCCGCGTTCTGGATGAACGGTTACCTCCGTCACGCAGCAAAGCTGCCGAACGTGTACGTCAGGTTGCACAGGAGTTAGGTTACCGACGCGACATCATGGCCTCCAGCCTGCGCCGTGGCGGCACGGGAACCATCGGTGTACTGGTGCCGCGTCTGAGCGATATGGTGATGGCGTTATTGTATGAGGCCATTTGCCGCGCAGCAGAACGCTACAGTTATTTTGCGATTGTTGCGACCTGCGGTGACGATCCGGTGCAAGAAAAACAGGCGGCAGCATCCCTGCTCGATCGGCGCGTTGACGGGCTGATTCTGGCCACTAGCCGACTGGATGACCATTTGCCGGCGGAATTGCGTCAGCAAAATGTTGCCCACGTATTGGCGCTGCGTACCGACGGTGTTAGCCGCTCTGCCATTGGTGATGATGAACAGGGGGGCTATCTGGCAACCCGGCATCTGATCGATCTGGGCCACCGTGATATCGGTATGGTCGCGGGTCCCAGCTTTTCTTCCGGTGCGACCTATCGCCGGGAAGGATTCCATCGTGCAATGCGCGAGGCCGGGCTCACTCCTAATCCCGCCTGGATTCGGGAATCCGGTTTCAGCATCGAGTCAGGAGAAAGTGAAGGGATGGCACTGCTGAGCGGAGCACGCAGGCCCACGGCCATTTTCGCCATCAACGACGATTTGGCTTTCGGCGTTATGGCGGCGGCCCATCGATTGGGACTGGCAATAGGTCAGGATTTATCAGTGGTAGGCTATAACGATATTCCACTGTCCGCCCGTTTGCCGGTTCCGCTCTCTTCGGTACATATTCCGTTCGACCACGTTGCCTCTATTGCTGTTGAATTGCTGCTGGCTGGCACCGAGCCCGTCGATACCATTCGGCGCGTGATGCCAAGTCTTATTCCACGCAGCTCCAGTGCACCGCTCAGGTAATCACTCATGCATTAGCGGGCCAATGCAGCCCGCTAATGCTCACGCTTCAGGCTGTGCTACACCCAATCGCCTTGTGCCACCTGAACGGGCAAAGCCGCAAAACGGGTTGATCGTTGTGCGGCCTCTGGCTCGCAAACGGCGTTTCCAGGCAGACGGAATACTGCAATCAGCGAGGCAAGCCGTGTGACCTGCGCTTCCAATGCTAAAGCCGCAGAGGTGGAATCATTGACCATCGTTGCATTTTCCTGAATAGTCCGATCCATGTCCGTCACGGCATCACCAATTTGTGCAATACCGCGACTCTGCTCGTCTGACGCCACCGAAATATCGTTCATGATGCGATCGACAGCGCCAATTGACGTCACAGTGTCATGCATGGCGCTCCCCGCTTTTTCTACCAGCACAGAACCTTCATCCACTCGCGTCACGGACTCTACAATCAAGGTTTCAATCTCTCTGGCCGCTTGTGAACTGCGCTGCGCCAGATTACGCACTTCGCTGGCGACCACAGCAAAACCACGCCCTTGTTCTCCGGCCCGTGCCGCTTCCACCGCCGCATTCAGCGCCAATATGTTAGTTTGAAAAGCAATGCTGTTGATAACCGACGTGATATCCGCGATTTTCCGCGAGCTGCCGGTAATATCCGACATCGTTGTCACCACCTGCTTAATGATCTCACCACCGCGGTTGGCGTTGCCCGATGCCTGACGTGCCAGCTGTCCAGCGTGCCGCGCGTTATCCGCATTGTTGGTCACCGTCGCGGTCAACTCCTCCATGCTGGCAGCAGTTTCCACCATTGCTGCCGCTTGTTGATCGGTACGTGAGGACAAATTGCGGTTACCGTCGGTAATGGCGGAAGAGGCCGTCGCCACCTGATACGCACTGTCTCGAATATCCACCATCAGTCCGCACAGCTTTTGCGTCATCTCCATCATGGCATGCGTCAACATCCCAAGTTCATCACGGCGAACCTGGCCTACCACGACAGAGAGATCGCCTTGTGCAATGCGCTGCGCCAGTTCAAGGTTGCCACGTATCGATCTCGCTATCAGGCGAGTCACCGATACGGAGATCAATATTCCCAGCAAAACGGCACAAATACCGATAACAACGATTTCCGCAACTGAACGGTTGATAACATACTGATTTTTATCATCAATCTGGCTCACGATACGGCTAAGGGTGTCGGTAACGGCAAACCCCGTTTTAATGGACTGCGTATCGGCCACCTTGAGGCGCTGCCACTGTGCGGTATTCTGTATGTTCTCCCCGGCGGAAACGACTTGCTTCTGCCCACGCAACGCAGACACGGCGAGCGCGATCTCCTCCAGTTCATGTTGATATTGCGTCAGTTGTTCGCTCAGGCGTTGGAAATGCTGCACATCACTTTCCTGCCAACGCAATTGGCGCGCTTTTTCCTGCTGTGCAATTATCTGGGAAACATATTTCATCATATTGCTGGCGTTCTCTTCATCCAACGTATAAAACCGTCATTCCGCACCTGATTTTTCTTTTTTCGGGACTTGACGGTATTCTGAAGTTCTGAATTTATTACTGCTTTTTGCAGACCAATCAGCATGAGTACTCCCCACGTTACCATCCGTAAC
>NZ_JBPETA010000239.1:0-4005 GCF_051710365.1 Symbiopectobacterium sp.
TTACGGATGGTAACGTGGGGAGTACTCATGCTGATTGGTCTGCAAAAAGCAGTAATAAATTCAGAACTTCAGAATACCGTCAAGTCCCGAAAAAAGAAAAATCAGGTGCGGAATGACGGTTAGATAGGCATCAATGACCAGATTTTCGCAGCCGTGGCCGAGATAACAGATAAAGACAACCAGTGCGTACATAGGCGTTTACCCTCCCAGTCAGTGGCAGTAGCCCTAGCGAGAGTGTAGATGAAAATGAGGCACTGGGCGTTAAACTAACCCTGTTTAACGTGCTGCGTGCAGGCACCATCACGCACCAGTTCGCGCGGAAGGTTGTTTTTTATACGGCTGCCGATGCGTTTGGTTAACCCGATCGGCGTGTGCTGATAGGTAAGCACCATCTCATCGCCAGTGGGGAGCTCGTCAGGATAACTGTCGCGACCCTGATACCATTCACAAGCAAGCGCGTCGTTGAGTGCGTAAGCGTGCGGTGCCTGTGCATCTGCCAGCGCAACGATGGCCTCATGTTGCCAGCGAAAGCCTTTGGCATAGCGTTCCGCCAGTTTGAGACCAATGCGCGAGAAGCGTATCTTGCCAAACAGCGCGCTGAGTGCGGTGGGAAACAGCCAGATTTCATTGTCACGCAGCCAGAGTTGCTCCTCCTCCGGGTCCCAGACCAGGCCCGCCTGATTAGCCGAAAGCGTCACAGCTTGTTTGTCTTTGCCGGTTAATGGCGTGAAGGGAAACTTACCCACGTTAAAACGCGGTGCGGGTAACGGGGTAATGGTCGCAGTTTTGCGCAACCGCGCGAAAAAAAACCTTAACTGTCATAAACTTGCGGGAACACGTGGAGATATCCCTCTTCAGTCAGCGCCTCTTCTGCGCCGGGAAAGAGGTCACCTAACGTTTCAATCGCACAGGCCTGAGGGAATGCATCGAGCAGATGCTGACACACCTGCTGATTTTCCTGTGCGTTGAGCGTACAGGTTGAGTAAATCAGCACACCGCCAGGCTTTAACGCATGAAACGCGCTGACGATCAGTTCCTTCTGGGTCTGCGCCAGCTCCACCATACTTTCCGGTGACCAGTGGCGCATCGCATCCGGGTCTTTGCGTACTACCCCTTCGCCGGAACACGGAGCATCAAGCAGAATGGCGTCGAACGTTTCAGGCAGGGCAGCACCAAACACACGGCCATCGAAGTGCGTCAACGCGCTATTGTGTACGCCGCAGCGGCTGATATTGGCATGCAGCACCTTGACCCGGCTGGCCGAATACTCGTTAGCGACGATCCCGCCGTTATTGCCCAAACGCGCGGCAATTTGTGTGGTTTTCGAACCCGGCGCAGCGGCCACGTCCAGCACCAATGGCGATGGGGGTTGTCTCACGTGACAATAACGCGCTTTCCTGCGCGTAAAACAATGCGCTGACTGGCAGCATTGAGCTGGATTCCTGCAAATAAAACAGTCCGCTCAAATGGCCAACCGTGTTACCCAATCGCAGTTGCGTTTCATCCGGGCTGACCACCCAAAATCCTTCTTTACACCAGGGGATTGGCGCTAATTGCCAGCACCAACCCGCGGCCAGTGTCAAAAAGTCATCCACGCTAATCTTCAACGTGTTAACGCGCAGACTACGTCTTAACGGACGCTGGCAGGCAGCAATGAATTCATCAAGGGACAAATGCGCAGGCATGATGTCTTGAATCGCCTCGAGAAACGCGGAGGGCAAAGAAGGAGAGAGGGGTTTCACCACGGTGGTAATATCTCGTTACAATAGCAGAAAAGTGCGGGTAATATTCTGATAGTGTAACACGGCACGTGGCTGCCGTCGCTCATCACGCGACGGCAGGATCAACGCAGCCATTCAGGAATGGCTGTGCCCCATTCGCGCCACTCTTTGGGTTCTTGGCCCAATAGCAGAAAATGCTTACCGGATGTGGCAATCGGCGCTAAGGGAATCGCGGGCGGGGTGGCGAAGGCGATACCGCCGCGAATAAATTGCTGGAAGGTGCCGGTTTTGAGTAAACCGCCGCCCAAACCAAATTCCAAGTTGTAGCCGGATGCCAGCCAGAATAACGAGTTGCTGCGTACCAGATGCTGGTGTCGCTTGCTGATACGCAGTGCCACCATTACTCTGTCGGACAGCGGCCCCAGAGACAGCCCAGTAACGGTTCCCACTTCAACGCCGCGAAACAGCACCGGTGTTCCCACTTGCAACGCACCGGCTTCCGGCGCATCAACCACGATATTCAGCCCATCCTGATAACGGGAATCGGAAATGGTCGCCTGTTGTAACTCGAATTGGCGCTGTTGCGCACCGTTGCCTGGTTCGACGTTAATGTAGGGCTGGAGCAAGGTTTCCAGATGATCGACGCCTGCTGCTGAGATCTGTGGTGTCACCACTGAAAAGCACGTGCCGGCGCGGGCAAAGGCGTTGACGTACTCAGGGTAGAGCACCGCTTGTGCCAAGACATCGTTGCGCTGCGCTGCCAATTTAAGGGAATCCAACCGACCGATCTCAATACCAAGGTAACGAATCGGCATACCAGCGGAGAGAGAACTGGCGTCATAAGTCCGCAATTCGATACGGCTACCAACGGCGCGTGCAGAGGTTTCAGTGTTATACAGCAGCCGCTTTCCGCCTTTGGTTTCGGGAGCCCCGTCGAGATTATCGAAGCTGATAGCCCCTTTGATCGCCCGGTTGAGGGGCGCGGCCTGAACCGTCAGCCCGGAGGTGCTCAGCAGCACGCGGGCACCACCCTCGGCCCAGAACACGCTGCGTTCGGTCAGCAGTTTGCGGTATTCCGGATGCAGGTAAACCTGGACTTCGAAGGTTTCTGCACCGGGACGAATGCGCATAATTTCGCCGACTTGAAACTTGCGGTATAACACAACCGAGCCTTCCTGGATGTCTGGCAAGCTCTCGGTGACCAGCGTTAATGTTGGGCTGGGCGTGCTGCCTTTGATGCCCTCCTGCGCATTATCCCGATCGCTAAACAAGGTATAGCGAGCTAATGGCTCACCCTGCGTACCGGGTAACACCATCACACCGCCGCTGAGCCACTCCTGCGGGCTGGCACCGATCATTTGCACGCCCTCCAACCCCAGCTTGACGTTCAGCCTGCTGTTGACAATAAAGGTGCTGTCTTTGTGCAGCAGAGTGCGATATTCGGGTTCAATGGTGACATCGAAGGTGACGCCTTTTTCGGTCAACGTGCGCTGAATGATCTGCCCGATTTGTACGCCATGCAGCAGAACAGGTTGGCCGACATCAATGCCATAGCTTTGTGCGGCAGACAACTGAACGGTCAGCGTATCGGGACGTAATGCCTGCGTGCCATCAATCAGTGGGAATGTCTGGCGCGGCTCCCCATCGCCGGGAATCAAGGTCAGCGTTGGGCCAGTGAGTAGGCGGGAGAGGTTAAGATCGTTCAAGGTCAGCCGTGGCTTGGTCAGCTCAATGCGCGTGCCTTCCCGCATCAGCGGCACGACAGAGGGATCGATAATCAACTGTCCGCTGACATTACCGTTGCTGGGGTCCAGCACCAGCTTTTGTACACTGCCTACTTCCAACCCCTGATACAGCAGCGGTGTCTGCCCGGCTTTCAGCATATTGGCGGAGGGAAGCGTTAAGGTAATCGCCACCCCGCGCTGACTTTGGGCCAGATTAGGGTAGAGTCGGTAAGCCTGTTCCGCACTGGCCTTATCGCTATCATCCGGTGAATCAAACGCGATAGCGCCATTGACCAGCGCCGCCAAGCTTTGCATTTCCACTTTGGCACCGCCTGGGCTGATATCCGCCTTGATGCCAGACACGTTCCAAAAACGGCTCTCTTTCTTGATTAAATGGGTGAAGCGGCGCTCAATCAGGACATCAACCGTCACGCGGCTTTGTTGAATAAATAGAAAGTTTGGGTAATCATCGGATCAGATCACCATAGTTGTTTCAAAATCAGGTCTCCATGGCAAAACAAAATTTTAAAATCACTAACTGGCCCTCCTATAACAAGGCC
>NZ_JBPETA010000240.1:0-3965 GCF_051710365.1 Symbiopectobacterium sp.
GTAGAAAATGCTTGTCATCTTAGGTGTACAGTTTTCTCATGAGGCCTAACTGCATGATTTTGCGTTGCGAGGATCCGTCGTTTCACTTGGCTGCCAGCATAAAATCTATTTATTCAACAAAGCCCGTGACCGCCAGTCGCCTATCTGACGTAATGGCAAAAACCAAATCGGGCTATTCCGCAAGCCGTCAGAACTACATGGCAGAGCTTATATGCCAGCGCCTAACTGGAAAGGTGGAAGAAAGTTACTCAAACTCGGCCATGCAGCGCGGCACTGAACTTGAACCGGTGGCGCGGGAGATGTACCTGCTTAACCAGTTTGACGCAGAAGTTACAGAAGTGGGATTTATTCCCCATCCAGAGATCGTAGGATTTGGTGCGTCGCCTGATGGCTTGGTCGGAAATGATGGCCTGATAGAAATAAAATGCCCCAACACATGGACGCATTTAGAGACCATCAAGACCGGTAAGCCGAAAAACCAATACCTCCTACAGATGCACGCCCAAATGATGTGTACGGGCAGGAAATGGTGTGATTTTGTCAGCTATGACGACAGGCTACCGCCAGACCTTGCCTATTACCAGTTGAGAATTCATCAGGACGATAAACTGGTTGCTGAAATAGAGGAGGCGTTAACGCAGTTCCTGGTTGAACTTGAAAACGAACTTGAGGCTATCAGGAAATTATCCAGGGTAGCCGCATGAGTACCTGCACGTCGTCGTGCGGCTGCGCAAACAGGTTCCGTATGACGCGGGAGCGGAGTTGCTGAAAGCTGGAGGGTCGAGCAGGAATCGAACCCGCATCTTACGGTTGGGGAACACGTACGCTTTTTCCACACTAAGCTACCGACCCAGGGTGGCAGAATTGATTAAAGGGCCGTAACGAGAAAAGCTTTCACAACCAGAGAGAGAATACCCAAAATTCCAGCGCTCAGCATCCAGCGCATTAACTTTTGCTCAGCGCGAATACCCGCCATTTCAAGCTGTAAATCCTTGCGGACTAAAGATATCTGAGCTTCAGTTTTCTCGAAGCGAGCCTGCATCTGAGCTTCATTCTTCTCGAAGCGAGCTTCCATGTCCTTACGGACATCGGCTATCTCTGCGGACAGATCCTTACGGACATCAGCTATATCGCGCTTCACCTCGGCAATATCAGCAGACAGGTCTTTGCGCACGTCTTCGAGATCGCGCTTTGTGGCAAGATCTGCTACTTCGTGTGATTTTCGCACAACAAGAGATATCGCCTTAGCCTGGTCTTTTGGCAACCCGGCGTTTTCCAGCGTTTCGACGAACTCTTGAGTATCAAATGCAACCTGGCCCATAGCGGATCCTCCTGTGTTGAGGTAAGTGTAAGCGATCTGACCGCCAATCTGCAAAATTTTGCAAGTTCGGTTTGACATCTGCTGTCGCTGGTCGTTATATTCGCTCTTAGGTGCTTGAAACCACCTTGACATAGCGGATATCCGCACCCGACAGTCTTGCGGTTTTTTTACGTCCATAGATTATGGTCGGGCAGCGAGCAGTACATACAATACCCGTAAGGGAAAAACTGCTGGCCGTCTATGTCCGGGTTTCAAGTGCCCGACCGCCCTACTGAACCTAGGGTTAATAATTGACATAGGACAGTAAAAATGACTACTCAACTAATCTTCAAAGCCCATGTTCTCGATCTTATCGAACATAACGGTGGACTATGGTTTACATCCACTGAACTAGCCAAAGCGTTACACTACAAAAAAACTGACGCCATAACCCAAATTTATACTCGCAATCAGGATGAATTCACGCCCCAGATGTCATTGACCCTCAATTTGAGGGTCAATGGAATAAACAATAGTTTACGTGAAAAAGCAGTCCGCATTTTCTCCCTGCGTGGCGCACATCTGATAGCGATGTTTGCCAACACGCCGATCGCCAAAGAGTTTCGCAAATGGGTGTTGGATATTCTCGACCGCGAAGTCGGCCAACCTCACCCCGTTTATCAGCACGAAGCCCCTGAGCGTTTTACGAACACCGATACCCGTAACCTTGCGCGTTTAGTCTGGTGCATGACCCGCGGCTTCCGTTTTGAACAGGCATGGACCAACGCCGTTTACTATTCCCTGCGCGATGTGACCGGCACCCCGTCGCCGATGCCTTTTGAAGCGCAGCATATTCCTCTGCTGGCCGAAGAGTGCCGCCGCATTTACTACGTCACCGAAACCCTGCGTGAAACCATCCACGAAGCGGAAAAGCAAACCCTCAAACGCATTCTGCGCAAACGTGAAGATGCGAACACCGTACTTGCTGAAATGAAGCAGCTTTTCGAGCGCTGCCACCGCCAGCAGCAACGGGGCATTGCCGATCGCCTTGACCACTGGTACGAAAACGACGTTAGCCAGTTCCTTCAGCGCCACTAATCCAGTAATTCCGCCCCGGGATCGCGCCGGGGTTCCATTAATCACATTAACTTGTGAGGACCTTACTATGTCTAAAGAAAATAAACTGATTGCCATCGAAACCAATAGCATCAATGGCGAAACCGTCCAGACGATCAACGCCCGTGCCCTTCACGAATTCCTGAAAGTCGGCAAGGACTTCACCACATGGATTAAAGACCGTATTAGCCAATACGAATTTGTTGAAAATCAGGACTACGTGATTGTTGATAATTTGAGCTCCCCAAAATCGGGGAGTGCAAAATCTCGCCAACGCCCAATGAAAGATTACTACATCAGCATCGACATGGCGAAAGAGCTTTCGATGGTAGAGCGCAACGAGAAAGGTAAAGAGGCGCGCCAGTAGGCTTTGTTGAATAATAGGTAATCATGCTGTTTTTCCATGCCAGTTTTGGTTGAAAATGCTTGTCATCTCAGGTGTACAGTTTTCTCATGAGGCCTAACTGCATGATTTTGCGTTGCTAGGATCCGTCGTTTCACTGGGCTGCCAGCATAAAATCTATTTATTCAACAAAGCCGCGCCAGTACTTCATCCAGTGCGAGAAAAAAGCCAAGACTGCTGTTGCCCTACCGCAACTCAATGACCCGACATGGCTGCGCGGAATGCTGCTGAACTATACCGAACAGGTGGAAGAACTTAAGCAAACCGTGGACAGCCTAGAAAACCTCTTCCAAGTAGGAATGACGCCCGTCCAGTTCTGCAAGCAATTGAACGGGGTGAATATTATGGGAGTAAATCTGTTCTTAGCAGAGCGTAATTTTCTCTACGACGCGCAGAAAGAAGAAAACAAGCCCTATGAATGGCGTGTAAAGGCTTATGCACGCGATAAATATTTCACCGAAAAAACCGTCACCGTTAACACCGAAAAAGGCAAGAAGCAATTTTATGAAGTCATTCTTTTAAAAGAAGGCGCTAAATGGCTCTATCGCCACTATCTGAAAAGCGAGCTTCCGATGAAGAAAGATTGGAACGGTGAATTTACTCACGATAAATATCTTCAGTTCGCATAAGGAAAAATGATGAAGCAATCACAGGAAGTTATCGTTGCTCGCATTATTGCAGCATCTAAAGATATTGTCGCTTGCGAAAAGGTGATGGTAACACTGAAAGATATTTATCGTACCGCCCTGCGCCAATATTTCCGTGAGCATGGTGACCCCGGTATTGATGGCGGTCGACTCAACCCGGATAAACCGGAATATGCGGGCGTCATCAAACATACTGACCCTTATTTTATCGCCCTCCTCAAGAAAAAACGTGAGCTGCATAATGCCCGTCGTCGCCACAGTCGCGCCACTCAGGCATTAATCAAATATCAAATGGAGAAGGAAGCCGACCATGTTTAACACCTTCTGGACACTGAAAATCATTAACGCCATTTCAATTATGGCATGGATAGCGGCAGGGATAACCACTGTCATTGGCATCATGAATGCAGAGCCAACAACAGTTATATTCTCAGCAATAGCGTTAGTTTTTAGTCGGTTATTTTTGGAATTTATTGCTGTGCAATTTGTACAGGCAGAA
>NZ_JBPETA010000241.1:0-3881 GCF_051710365.1 Symbiopectobacterium sp.
CCGATGGTAGTGTGGGGCTTCCCCATGTGAGAGTAGGGAACTGCCAGGTTTTAATTAAGCGAAGGGGCTGTCCGAGAGGACAGCCCTTTTTGCTGTGCGTGATTTTTGGTGGTCTAGGGTTTTTATCATCAGGAATGGTTCGCCTTTCATTGCTCACTCAGGGATCGAAGATGCCCGCGGACCGTAGAGATTTGGCGTGCGGGATCGGGTAAACTACGGCGTATTCAATCTGGAGAGTACGTTCTGATGACAAGCAGTGTCACATCCCTTAAGCCATACCACACCTTCTCTTTGCCCGTTTATGCCGATGAGATCGTCTGCGCCGATACACCGGATTCGTTGGCCGCTTCCTGGCGTCATGCGAGTGAACAGAATAAACCGGTGTTGATTGTGGGGGAGGGTAGCAATGTCCTGTTTTTGGAAGATTTTGCAGGGACTGTTATTGTTAACCGCATAAAAGGGATTGAGATTACTGAGGATGATCGCGGATGGTATCTGCACGTCGGTGCCGGTGAGAACTGGCATCATCTGGTCGAGTACACGCTGCAACAGGGCGTGTCGGGACTGGAAAATCTGGCGCTAATCCCTGGCTGCGTCGGCTCGGCTCCCATCCAGAATATTGGCGCTTATGGCGCTGAGTTTAAGCAGTTTTGCGCATACGTCGATGTCTTGGATCTTACCCTCAATCAGGTGACTCGCCTCAGTGCTGAGCAGTGCCAGTTTGGCTATCGTGAAAGTATCTTTAAGCATGAATACCGTCGGGGATTTGCCATTATTGCAGTAGGTCTGCATCTGACTAAGTCCTGGATGCCTCTGTTGGGCTATGGTGATTTGGCGCTGCTCGATCCTGCAACCGCGACGCCTGATGCTATTTTTACTACGGTATGTGCGATGCGGCGTAAGAAATTACCCGATCCGGCGCTGATGGGAAATGCGGGCAGTTTTTTCAAAAACCCCGTCGTTAGCGCCGAGCAAGCACAGGTTATCTTGATGCGTTATCCCAATGCGCCACACTATCCGCAGCCCGATGGTACGGTTAAATTTGCTGCTGGCTGGCTTATCGACCAGTGCCAGTTAAAAGGGCACCGCATTGGCGGTGCGGCGGTTCATCAGCAGCAGGCTCTGGTGCTGGTCAACCTTGATGAGGCGACGAGTGGCGATATCGTCGCGCTGGCGCGTTATGTGCGTAATAGCGTTGCGGAGACATTTGCACTCTGGCTTGAGCCGGAAGTGCGCTTTATTGCTTCAAAGGGTGAAGTAAGCGCGACAGAGGTGCTGTCATGAAAGATATCCGCGTCCCTTTAACGCTCATCAAGATCCTTTCCGACGGTGAGTTTTACTCAGGTGAATACCTCGGTGAACTGTTGGGCATGAGCCGGTCAGGGATTAACAAACATATCCAAACCATCAGAGAGTGGGGACTGGATGTGTTTCCCGTTACAGGGAAAGGGTACAGCTTGCCTGAACCGATGCAATTGCTCGACGAGAATGTTATTCGTGCCGCACTCCCAGCAAATAACGTTGCGGTACTGCCTGTCATTGATTCGACCAACCAGTATCTGCTAGACCGGCTGGAGAGCTTGCACTCTGGCGATGCGTGCGTGGCAGAGTACCAGCAGGCTGGTCGTGGTCGTCGCGGTCGTCAGTGGCAATCACCGTTTGGCGCTAACCTTTACCTCTCCATGTTTTGGCGCTTGGAGCAGGGGCCTGCGGCTGCGGTGGGGGTGAGCCTAGCTATTGGTATCGTGATTGCAGAAGTGCTGCATCGCCTCGGTGCACATGATGTCAAAGTCAAATGGCCCAACGATCTCTATATGCACGATCGCAAACTGGCCGGCATTCTGGTTGAGCTGATGGGAAAAACGGGAGATGCGGCGCAGTTAGTGATCGGTATTGGCATCAACTTGCGGATGCGGGCCTCTTCGGGGCAAGGCGTGACGCAGGAATGGATCAACCTGCAAGAAGCCGGGATCGATATCGATCGTAATATTTTGGCCGCTACGCTTATCACTGAATTGAGTAACGCGCTGGAAGTGTTTGAACAAGGCGGACTACGCTCGTTCATCCCTCGCTGGCAAGCCATCGATAATTACTATAATCGCCCGGTGAAATTGATTATGGGCGAGCGCGAGATCCATGGGATTGAACGCGGAATTGATGAGCAGGGCGCGCTGTTACTCGAAGAGAACGGTGAGATTAAGGCCTACATTGGTGGCGAAATCTCACTGCGTGGCAAATAGCCAGTAGGGGGGATTCCCCCCACTGTCCTGTAATATTGCTATTTTCTCAAACGCATATAGTCAACGGCATGATTAGCGCTTTTGGTCATAATCAAGCTGGCGCGTTCACGGGTAGGCAAAATATTTTGGTGCAAGTTAGGTTCATTGATATCACGCCAAATTTTGGTCGCAATTGTCACTGCTTGCTCTTCCGTTAATTTTGCATACTCGTGAAAATAAGAATTAGGATCAGAGAATGCACCAAGACGGAATTTCAAAAACCGGTTTATATACCAGGATTTTAATAATTCTTCCGATGCGTCGACATATATAGAAAAATCAATAAAATCAGAAACAAAAGTGCGTGGTTGTGCGTGTGGATAATCCATTCCACTTTGCAAAACGTTTAATCCTTCGAGGATAAGAATATCCGGTTGCTCCACCACTTTATTGCTATTTGGCACGATATCGTAAGTCAGGTGTGAATATATTGGTGCAGTGACTTTTTTAGCCCCCGATTTTATATTCGATACAAATTTCATCAGACTATGAATATCGTAAGATTCAGGAAACCCTTTTTTCTGCATCAGGTTTCTGTCTTTAAGCACCTGTTTGGAACGCAAAAAGCCGTCTGTGGTGATCAATTCAACTCGACGATGCTCAGGCCACCGGCTTAGCAACGCCTGCAATACGCGCGCGGTAGTACTTTTGCCAACCGCGACGCTGCCTGCGATGCCAATAATATAGGGAATACGCTGCCCGTTAGTGCCGAGAAATTGCTCCAATACTGCCTGGCGTCTCAGGTTTGAGCTGATATAAAAATTAAGCAGACGTGATAAAGGCAGATAGATTTCGGCAACTTCATCGAGTGACAACTCGTCATTGATCCCTTTTAACCGGATGATTTCTTCTTCTGTCAGCGTTAATGGTACTGAATTGCGCAATGCAGCCCATTGACGGCGATCGAAGTGTAGGTAGGGTGTTGCCAAAGGTTGCTCGCTGTCTCTCATCTGTCCAATTTATCCTATAGACCATCCTGCCTGGAGGCGAAACTGCCCATGTGTTGTATGAGCAGGAAGTATAAGCCGCGGGTGGTCATACACGGTAATGTTGTGACTCGATTAGTAGATGTCAGGCAGGTTACACGTTGGACACGCAGAAAAGAAGACAACAATATGATATTTCCTGACGCAATGGCGTCAGGAAACGATTAACTTGCCAAAGCTGGTGTCATCTTATTGGCGACAAACAGGCGCTTGTAGTAGATGGCGGTAGGGTGATAACTGCCATCGGGCGCACTGGCATAATCAGGAATTTCCCCCAGATAGCGATATCCCTGCATGCGGTAAAAGGCTTCTGCCGGGGAACCCGCCTGAGTATCCAGATACAGCAGGCCACGATTGAGCTCAAAGGCGGTTGTTTCAAGCACCGACAGCAGTTTACGGCCAATACCTTGGCGACGCGCGCGGCTGTGTACCAGCAGTTTTTGCACCTCTGCCCGGTTCAACCCATTGCTTTTCTGGCACAGTTCAAGCGGCTTTGTTGAATAAATCAGAACTTGTAACGACTGTGCCCCATCGGGTCGATTGTTACGTGATGCGAATACTGTTCGGCATTCCTAGGCTGTGTCCCTTAATTGCTTGAGCTATAGTATCCATCTGT
>NZ_JBPETA010000242.1:0-3862 GCF_051710365.1 Symbiopectobacterium sp.
TTTATAATCCTTCAAAACCCGAAGGATTATTTTTTGCTCACTGCATAAGGAACCCTGACCCCGACCACAACGATAAAGGACGCCCCGGATGACCCGACAAAAATACCTGCAGTTAATCCATATTGCCGCCCACAATCTCAAGCTGGACGACACGACTTACCGCCAGATGTTGCACAGGCTAACGGGGAAAACATCGGCAAAAGCCCTGAATATCGGTCAACTGGCTCATGTGTTAAACGCCCTGAAAGCCAAAGGCTTCCGCATCCAGCCCCATCACGCCACTACAAAAAAGCAGACTGACCGTCCGCAAATCCAAAAAATGCAAGCCCTGTGGCAGGCAATGGCCCACGAAGGCATTGTCCGTGATGCGTCAGCAACAGCCCTTGCCCACTTTGTTAAACGGGAAACCGGCTGTGATTCACCTTACTGGCTCGATAACCAACAGGCCAGCCAGGTTATCGAGAAACTTAAGCAGTGGCAAAAACGCGTGGCGAGGGCAACATCGTGCTAGAGAATACCTTTCGTAGCAAAGGGCCGGAGTTACTGGTTGAGCTGGCCGAACACACCGCCCAGACCGTCAGGCAGATTATCGACGTTGACCCCGCCGTTGCCAGCCAGATAGGCGATGCCGTCGCCAGTCAGATGATGGCGGTATGGGGTGGGCAAAACGTCTATTTCCCGATGGGGTTGATATGGAAAGTCAGCCAGCGTGACCGGGAGATATTTGCCGATTTCAACGGGCATAACCACCACGCGCTGGCGCGTAAATACAAAGTCTCGCTACAGTGGATTTATTCAGTGGTCAAACGCGTTAAAAAAGAAGAGCTGGCCCGCATCCAGGGCAATCTGTTTGAAGATGAGGATAAGCAGGCTGGATGATCATTTATAACGTGCTTTAAGTACTTCAGTGCTTTTTTGTTACTATCATCGCCACGACAGCATCCATGCAAAAGAGATGAATATGCTTGATTCAACCCTGCTTGATTTACCCTGGGCCACACTCGTCACGCTGGCCTCCGGCTACATCAGCTACTTTATTGCCAATGTTGGTCTGAAAGAACACCATAAACCCATTGATATTTTTTTCTTCACACTGATTTTTAGCCTGTTGCCGACGGCAATATACCACGTGACACTATGGGGTGGCGTCAATGCTTACGCGGCAACGCTGCCGCCAGTGTTGTTGGCATTGCCCCTGGGTGCATTGTGGCGTAAATATGGGCGTAAACGGTTGTACGCGTTTCTCCGGAAGCATAATATCTCCTGGTCTGACAGTACCCACTCTGCCTGGCAGCAAATGTTTGGCCTGACTGATTATCGTGTGACCGAATTATTTGTGGTTCTCAATGATGGTTCTGGCTTGCTGTCACGATTGCCAGGACGCTTCGAGGGACTTCCAAATGGGCCTTTTACACTTGGTAATAAAGGCGATGTCATTCTCTATGTAACGCATAGAAGTCCGGCAAGTAGTGATAAGTGGGTAGAGTATGGAGATGTTATTCATCAGGACTACGGCGCTCTCGCCACTTACATCCCTGCAGATCAAATTGCCAGAATAGACATCAGAAGAAGAGCAGGAAAACCATCAGGCTCTTCTTCTGATTGAACCGGATACGACTTCAAGCAGCCGCATGATTTCAATAATCAGTCGATTTGAGTGATGATTTCTGTTTCACTATGTGAAACTTAATTACCTTACCCGTCCCAGATAGATCCAGTTTGTCCCAAGTAGATCCACATTTATCGCACGTTTCCCTTTTAAATATCTCACGTCCTAAAACCGTTTTTTGTTCATCAGCATTAGTGTGTCAATAACCTCTGAAGGTATTGGCTGCGAGCCACCTTCCCATAAACGCCAGGTTTCGCTTTCAACACCGTTAGCAATATAGGTGGCCGCTTCATCAACACTCATAAAAAAAAGTTGGCGTAAGGCTTGTAGCTCTAAAGGATTCATCATAATGCGACTCCACAACGCAACGAATTATGCTGTCAGTAAATAACATTATTGCTTATTTACCGGCTTGATTATTGTCACACTATTTTGTGCAACATTGTTTATTTGTAGTGTCATCCAGGTTGGCGCGATCTTTGCAATGCATTGTGTCAGCGTTGTTATTGTCGGGCACAGCCAGAGGAAGAACCGGTACTTGGCTGGTCGATGCTAGCGCGGGGTGAACAGACGCGGGTGTTCTATATGGCATAGACAGCTTTTTCAGCAACTCATCGCGCATTGCAGGCACTACGCGTTTTCGATTATTGAACATAGCACTTAACCACAGCAACGGTTACTGACGGTGGTCTTGTCGACATCACTGAAATTGCTGGTGCAGTATCAATCATAGTCGCCAGGTTTACTGGTGGTGGCAGATGTTGTACGCTTTTCTCGCTGTCCGACATTGCCGCTGAGTTAGGATAATGATGTTACTGCGGTCTAGGCTGGTGAATATTTGCCGACTAAACAGCCATTTTGCTGCTAAATGCAGCGAGAGTTGTAAATAATGAGCGGCCGTGGTGAGCTTTTGAGCGTTTGGTTTTATCCCGGCGACAAAGGGCTTGCCATCAGCACGTAACCAGTCCATAATAGCGTCCATTCCTGAAACGGAAATGAAAAAATATTATTTAATCAATAGGTTATAAGTGAAATCTTATTGATATGACCTGAAGTATCGGGTCAATAGGCAGAATAAGGCGCGTTGGCAGAGTGGCCATGCAGCGGATTGCAAATCCGCCTACCTCGGTTCGACTCCGGGACGCGCCTCCAATTTTCGCCCGGGTGGTGAAATCGGTAGACACAAGGGATTTAAAATCCCTCGGCGTACGCGCTGTGCGGGTTCAAGTCCCGCCCCGGGCACCACCATTTAAGTTAGTAAAAACAATTAGTTATAAATATCATTATGCCACCACAAGGTGGCTTTTTTGTTTTCTGTACCTCCTTTCCTAATATCTTTCCTAATATGATTTTTGCGTGTTTGGTAAACATGCAACTATTTCGATTTTTTATGCTGACCACCAACCACCGGAACTATCGGGATTTTACGGTCATACCGTGCCGTTTGTCCGATGGTCATATGCCCGGAAATGGCCTGTTTTTCTGCAAGCGTCCCATCAAGATCGGAAATGCCTTTTGCTTTCAGGTCATGGAAGGTGAAATCAAAACTCAGGTGCGGGAACGCGATCGCCGCATCTTGCTTTGCCTTGCGCCATCGGCTGTTAAAACCGTCCCGCGTGTAACGCCAACCCGTTGATTGCCTGATGATGTATTGGCTATACACGCTGTTATTTACTGGCATCTGGTGCGCCATTTCAATGGCTGCGTGAAGTCTGCCCGTCCATGCTTTGATCTGTTTTTTCCCCGTTTTACCCTGGGCGATAAAGATCCCATCCTCCAATAGCTGCTGGTTGGTCATTGCCAAAATATCCCCCTAGCGGGCAGCACACAGGTAGGCTATTTCCATTGCCACTTTTACCACTGCTGGCGCGACTGAAAACAGGGCGTGATACTCATCATCCGTCACGTACCGATCCCGCGCGGTTTCCTTGAATTGCCTAACACCCCGGCATGGGTTGGCCTTGCATAGACCGCGCTCAAAACCCCACCGATATACCCGCGACATAAAAGCCTTTTCCCTGTTGGCCTGCGTTTTACTTTTCACCCCGCGCTTATCAAGATATTTCCTGACATGTTCCGGTTTAATGGCATCCGGCGACATGGCACCGAATACCGGCAACATCTTGCCGGCTTTGTTGAATAAATCAGAACTTGTAACGACTGTGCCCCATCGGGTCGATTGTTACGTGATGCGAATACTGTTCGGCATTCCTAATAGCGTGATCCGGTTAAGCGCTTTGACCATCGCCATGG
>NZ_JBPETA010000243.1:0-3862 GCF_051710365.1 Symbiopectobacterium sp.
TCAGTATTGGTGACAGACCACCACAAGTATCCAACCTCAATTCTGTTCACAAGACCATCGTTGATGTTCTCGGCGAGCGATACCGTCGAATTTATTCTTAAAGTAGGTGCGGAATGACGGTTCAATGAAAGTCTTGAATAGCACAGTGTGATAATTAGCGTTCCCGCAGTGCTTCTGCATTTGCGCGGATGATGGGTTTAAGTAAATAACTTAGAATCGTTTTCTTTCCGGTAATAATATCCACGGATGCTACCATGCCGGGAATAATCACTAGGGGCTTATCCTCAGTGCCCAAATAATTCTTATCCGTGCGCAACCTAACGATATAAAAGCTGTTGCCTTCTTTATCGGTCATGATGTCAGGGCTAATTTGCTCAACTTTCCCTTTTAATCCGCCATAGATCGTATAATCGTAAGCCGTCAGCTTAATAATTGCAGGCTGACCCGGATGCAGAAAGGCAATATCTCGCGGCGAGATTTTTGCTTCAACCAATAAATTTTCATCCAACGGAACAATTTCCACGATGTCGTTCCCGGGTTGGATAACACCACCAATGGTGTTGACCATCATCTGCTGCGCAATGCCTTTCACCGGTGAGACCACCAGCGTACGGTTTATGCGATCTTCCAGTGCTTTACCCGTGGCAGCTATCTTGTTCAGATTGGTTTGTGCTTCAGTCAACTGCGTCAGCGCATCGCTTTTATAGCGTCCGCGCGTTTCCTGAATCTTGTTTTCAATTTCCTTGATGGCAGAGTCAGCACGAGGGATAGACAGCGTCATGGATTCCAACTGCCCTTGTGTTTCCACTTCAGCCCGTTTTAACCGCAACACTTCGACTTTGGATATTGCACCCTCGGCAATCAGTGGCTCTGATATTCTTATTTCTTGTTGCAGTAAATTGAGGCTATTACGAAATTGTGCCTGCTTGGCCACATAATCGCGCTGCTCCTGTTTTTTCTGCACCAGTTGTTCTTCCAAACCCGAGATCTCATTACGAAATTGTTGGCGTCTGCTGGTGTACAGATCCATCTCACCCTTAGCAATGACAGGGCTTTTTCTTTGATTTCTGGTGAGAAGTCTAATTCGCGATCGTTGATTTCAGCCGTTAACCGTTCGATACGCGAGAGCAGCCCTAGCCTGTCAGCCTCCGTTTCGCCAACGTTTGAAGCGAAGCGCGTGTCATCGAGCCTCAGCAATGGATCGCCCTGATTGACGATTTGCCCCTCGTGAACGTAAACCTCAGTGACGATACCGCCTTCCAGGTTCTGAATTTTTTGCAGACGGGATGACGGAATGGCCTTGCCGTCACCGCGCGTGACTTCATCAATACTGGCAAAAGCGGCCCACAAGATGAAAAACAGGAAAAAAAAAGAAAATTGCCCACAGCGTAATACGAATCGCTTTGGGGGAATCTTCCAGCATCGCGCGGCTGACTTCAGGAATCGCCTGAAGCGTTTCCCGATCCCTGCGGGAGAAATAGCGAAGGATATCCGCGGTGCGTTTAGCGAGATGCATTGATCTGTCCTTTCTTTAACGCATCCATCACGATAGCCTTTGGACCATCGGCAATAATGCGGCCTTTATCGATAATGATTAAACGATCTACCAGGGCCAACATGGAAACGCGATGCGTCACCAACAGCAGCGTTTTGTTTTGCAACACCGGCTGTAATGCCTGTTTTAAGCGGTCTTCACTGGTGTTATCCATCGAACTTGTGGGTTCATCTAACACCATGATGGGCGGATCGAGCAACAGCGCGCGCGATGGCAACGGCCTGACGCTGACCGCCAGAGAGTTGCAAGCCGCGTTCCCCCACCTGCAAGTTGTAGCCATCCGCATGCAGGCGCGCGAATTCGTTGACACCGGCGATTTCGGCGGCGCGCAGCATGGATTCATCATCAATATAGCGAGCACCGCTGATCAGGTTATCGCGCAGAGTGCCGCTGATCAGTTGAATATCTTGCGGTACATAGCCAATGTTGTGGCGCAAATCGCTGACATCCAACTGACGTGTGTCCACGCCGTCGATCAAAATATTCCCTTCGCTTGGGGGATAAAGATTGACGATCAGTTTTTCCATCGAACTTTTGCCTGAACCGCTGCGACCAATGATGCCAACTTTTTCACCTGCGGCGATAGAGAGATTGATGTTGTGCAAAGAGCGGTGCTTCTGTTCAGGATAACTGAAGGTAACGTCTGTTCGGGATAACTGAAGGTAACGTCTGTTCGGGATAACTGAAGGTAACGTCACGGAATTCCAGTCCGCCTTGAATACGTTCGCGTTTAAGCGGCCGCTCATTCTCTTGACGCTCTTGCGGCAATTGCATCATCTCTTCGGTGGTCGTCATGGTTATCTTGGCCTGCTGATAACGCGTGACCAGACCCGATAGCTGACCAAGGGGTGTAAGTGCGCGGCCACTGAGCATATAGCTGGCAATCAATCCCCCCATACTGAGTTTGCCATCAATCAACAGGTAGACGCCCGCGATAATCATCACCACACCAGCGATTTGCTGGCACCCCAGCGTCAGGTTGACCGCCAGCGAAGAGAGCGCTTTGGCGCACATTTCCAATCGACTGAGACTGCCCAGCGTTTGTTCCCAACTGTGCTGGCGCTCACTCTGAGCATTATTCACTTTCAGCGCATCCAGACTGCTGAGCGTTTCTATCAGGGTGGCTTGACGCTCGCTGGCCAGCTCCATTGTTTTACTGATGGTTGCTACCAGTGGTTTTTGCAGCGCCCAGCTTACGGTTAAGGCAATAGGGTAGGTGAGTATCGGTACCCACACCAGAGGACCGCCAATCAGGCCAATCACCAGCAACAGCAGCAGTGTGAACGGGAAATCGATCAGCGTGGTTAAGGTCAGCGATGAGAGGAAATCTCTTAACTATTGAAATTAATGAATATTTTGTGCGAAGCTGCCGACGCGGGCTGGTCGCGCAATCATCGACATCCCAATAATGCGTTCAAACAGTGAGGCGGAGATGATCAGATCGGTCTTTTTTCCTGCCATATCGAGGCAAATGCCACGAAGCGTTTTCAGGATAAGATCGAAAATAAACGCACCAATAACACCGATCGCCAGCACCCAAAGGGTTGCCGTTGCTTGATTGGGTACCACCCTGTCATACACATTCATCACGAACAGCGGCGTGGCGAGTGCGATGATATTGATAATAAAACTGGCCAGCACCGCATCCACATACAAGAAGCGCGACAGTCTCAGCGTGTCCTTGAACCAGGACTTGGTGTGTGGAATAAGCGATTCGTTTTGGATATCAAAGGTATGTCTCGGCTGCGCAAACAGCACCAGACCAAGATAATTCTGCTGAAGCGTGTTGCGATCAACGTGTATCTCGCCGCCTTCCGTCTCACTCGGCATGATGCGCGCTGAACCATCGTCGTTCCAGCCAAGCAGCACCGCTGAACGGCCTTCTCGCAGCAATAACATGGCAGGAAGTGACATGTCGGGAATGCCATCCAGCGGGCGTTTTAGTACCCGACCTTGCAGCCCTGCGCGGCTGGCTGCGCGTGGCAGCAATGACACTGTCAGGCGCTGTTTAGCCAAAGGAAGACCCGCAGTGAGCGTAGCGCGACTCGCAGGCTTGCCCTGTAGCGCACACAAAATCAACAAACCATCCAGTAACGGATCGTCATGACGGGTGCGAGGATCGTTGTGTTCATGCGCAACGGACGCTTCCGGAGTATCGATATCCTCGACGGAATGTAACTTCATCTGTATTAGTCGCGACTTGATCTGACACTGGACCTTGCAAGGTTGAGAGTTACCGGTTTTGATATGGGTGTCCAATCCTTATACAAAACACGAGGTAACTCTCATGATTCATACTAACAATCC
>NZ_JBPETA010000244.1:0-3846 GCF_051710365.1 Symbiopectobacterium sp.
AGGTTACGGATGGTAACGTGGGGAGTACTCATGCTGATTGGTCTGCAAAAAGCAGTAATAAATTCAGAACTTCAGAATACCGTCAAGTCCCGAAAAAAGAAAAATCAGGTGCGGAATGACGGTTTAACTATTTGGATTGATGTATATGCCGACGAATATCGGCGAGGGTATAAAGCGGTAGTTCAGTGTTATTTATTATCAGTGTGATGTTGATTGCGGTGATAAGCGGATGATGGGAATGCTGAAAGTGTTTCAGTCATCGATACCCGTTAATTTTTTCACCTGCTTTTTGAGCCACTTGTTTTCTTCCGTCAGATAGGCAATGGTTAACTTATATCCCTTTGTTTCACTGTCATCCCCGGGGAGAATTTGAGTGTTCATCAAATAATGAGGATGATTAATATTATTACTACCGTAAGTGATAACGCCCCTTTCCCTGTGATCAGGTTGATTGAAGGTCGTGATATGAGGTTTATTAAGTTGCATCATTCAATTCTCCGTTGGCTATCAAAATATTTTCGTCAATGAGCTTTTGCATGGTGGCCTCCGTGTTAAGTGCCTGCTTTGTTGACCCTCTCAGGCGGCGAGGGTTTCCCTGCTTTCCACAGTCAAAGGAATGCCGTAGACTGGTGTTTCCACAGTCAAAATAAGGAATTAGATATGACCAGCTACATAGCTAGGGTTGAAATTTCTGGCGGTGATGCGAATGAATACGAGCTTTTGCACGAAATGATGCGTGGCATAGGGTTCAGTAAAGAAATAATCGGAGAAAGTGGCAGGGTGAGTTCTTTACCCACGGGAACCTATGTAGCCAATCTAACACAACCTATTGAAGCGGTTAGAGATAGCATTCAGCGTGTGGCGTTGCAGGTTTCAGACGACAGCCCGCAAATTATCGTGTGCTCATTTGACCGCTGGTCGGGGTATTTAACAATCGCCCCCTGAGTTAGTTTCTGGAGCGCTCTGCATTGGTTCTGGGAATGGACTGACTGCCTGCAATCCCGTCCCTCCAACTGCTTCTGGCTTACCCCTTGGCGGCGTTGTTTGTCCGCCAATTTTGATGTTTCCAACTGTAGTCGGTCGGTTAAAATAACCAACCTCATTGAAATTAATAAATGCATCAATAAGGTTTGTGGTGTTTTCCAATGCTGAAACATTCCCTAACTCAACATTTCCAAGGAACGGATAAAAGAATTCACCCAACTTTCTACGATACTCTTTCATGTCATCGTTTTGCATACTCATCTCGCTGTTACGTTAACTGACTTGCTGTGACCTGCTAGGTATATGGCGACTTGCTGCAGGCAATAAGACCCCTCCTCAAACTTCACGAACACCCCACGATGTATGAGTCTGTCTTGCTCTGGCGGTAATGCCATACTCCGTTTTCGGTTTGCGGTACCAGATGCGATGGTTAAGACGCTTAACCCTGTCGTACTTTTCGGCGAAACGGTTAATTTGCTCTCTGAACTTAGCCAGTAAGTTGAAATTAATTCGTGGCGCCCGTTTGCGCTTGAAAGCCAATTCAATTCGGTTAAGCGCTTTGCGTTTTTCTGGCTTCTGCCCCAATACCTTATCGATACGGGATGTCACCAGTTCACGACGGATGGCTTCTGCCTTGCGTCTGGCATGACGGCGAATAGCGGCGTTGGTTTTGCTAACAGGATTAACGGATTTACGGTAAAGGATAGTAGCCATATTCCCTCCAACAGATGGTTTTGGTGGTGTGGTGAACGGGTATAGTCCTGGTGTTGGCTATAATTTTTATTCAGCCCACCACACCCCAAAAACATCTGGGCAAAGGTTCGGCACGTTGTCGGTGCCTTCCGTAGAGCGCGGAGGCTCGTTTTGAAGGAGCATGTATCTGGAATCTGCCCCAACCGCCGTCATGTTCCTGTGCCTCGGGCTGGCTACTTACGCTCAGGCAATCGGCGGGTAACTCGAGGTCTTGCCTGCCGGGGTATTGCCGTTGCGGGTTGGTGTTCCACCGTCTGCTTGTAGCTGTCTGGTGGGGTGATGGGATTGAGTTTATTTAAAACTAAACTAATAGTCAAATAAAAAATAAACTTCTTGCGAGAATTACCATTTATTGTTGTTTATAAAAGTTTTTTAGCCTGCTGAAGGTGTTATTTGCAGGCTAGAGAGAAGTAAAAAGGTGAGTGTGGGGGCGTGGGTTAAGCACGGATATTACGCTTTTTCAGCATTTCTTCAAATAGTTTATCATTATGTTTTTTCTTGAGTCTTAAATCTTTTAGGAGTTGTTCTGCCTCGCTTTCTGTCAAGCTATCAAATAATTCAATAAGCAATAAATGCTGAGGGTTTAAGTTCCTTATTTTATTCTCATTATCATTGTCTGTGTCTAAGTATCCATCGGGCATGCCATAATCCCGCTCAATACGTCTTGCCGCCCTTTCTCCGAAAGATGCTTTACCAGTTGTCAGTTGAGACAAAAAGCTCTTCTCCCTTGTGGGAAGGGATCGATCTGAGAACCATTCTTTTAGGCGTTTCCGCCGAATTTCTTTCATGTCCATAAATCTGATTGTCTTTAGTTATTGCTAAAGAAGCAAAAACTTGACACTGGGTTTAGTTTTAAATAAACTCACTGAGCAAGGAGGGAATAATGAGACTTAAAGAATATCTTTCTTCTCTGGATACTGGGGGACATAAGGCATTTGCCAAAGCATTGGGGGTATCTCCTTCATTTTTATGTCAAATGGCATCAGGTAAGTCTTCAGTATCACCAGCTAGATGCGTTGAAATTGAACGCATCAGTAACGGGGTGGTACCCCGAAAAGAGTTAAGAAATGACTGGGAAAAAATTTGGCCTGAATTACACGCAGCCTAACCAGCAGTAACGCTCTTTACAACGGACATTCGTCCTACGGAAGCCACCGACAACGTGGCGAACTCAACATCCCACAGTAACAAACTCACTGTGACTGCCTCACGGCTTCGTCACGTCTGTTGATTACCACATTACACCACAGGTGCCGTGTTTCTACACGCGCATCCGATAACCTGTTTTTTTCAACAAGGAAATTATCACACATGAACCACGCAACACAAAGCAAGAAAGCCGCTCACATCGAGTCGGCATTACTCAACAAGTTAGCCCTGATGGGACAGAAAGCCTTTGCCGCCGCCATGAACGTACCGGAGTACCAGGTCAGTCGCTGGAAGAACGGTCTGTTTCGACAGGTCAGCATGATGTTAGCCGTGCTGAACTACGGTATTGCCGATGATGAAATGGCTGAGTTAGCCAAACGGCTGGCGGGGTATCTGACCAAAGAAAAAGCCGGTCAGTGGGGAAGCACTTTTCCGGCTTAGAAATGCAACAACAAATTGATTTCAGGAGAGATTATGGCACGAAACAGCCGGAATTTCAAGCAGAGAGAGGAACGGGCGCACCCAGATTCACCTGATGGATTAGTTGTTGCTGCCGTCAATAACAAGCCGTTCGCTGAGCGGCTCATCAATGTTTTCAGACTGGCTAAATCGAGGGTGAAAAAAGATGGTCGCACCTAATCTAAAACTGGTTCATTCATCACAAGAGGTTACGGAGCATCGTGTGGCGGATCTCGAAGATGGTTACGCTAAGCTGGCAAACATGCTTCTTGAAGAATACGCCGGGGCAGACCTAACAAAGCGTCAGTTCAAGGTGCTTCTGGCAGTTCTGAGGCTCACTTATGGATGGAATAAAACCATGGACAGGATAAGCGAGGCTTTGTTGAATAAATAGAAAGTTTGGGTAATCATCGGATCAGATCACCATAGTTGTTTCAAAATCAGGTCTCCATGGCAAAACAAAATTTTAAAATCACTAACTGGCCCTCCTATAACAAGGCC
>NZ_JBPETA010000245.1:0-3838 GCF_051710365.1 Symbiopectobacterium sp.
AGGTTACGGATGGTAACGTGGGGAGTACTCATGCTGATTGGTCTGCAAAAAGCAGTAATAAATTCAGAACTTCAGAATACCGTCAAGTCCCGAAAAAAGAAAAATCAGGTGCGGAATGACGGATCCAATAATCCAATAATCCAATAATCCCTATATTACCCACGACGACAGTAAGCCAACTTAATTAATTTATCTCGTCAATATTGAGCAATGGGGTACCTATGGATTTTATCATTCAATTAGTGATCGTTCTGATCTGCCTTTTTTACGGGGCAAGAAAAGGCGGTATAGCACTCGGCCTGCTCGGCGGTATCGGGCTGGTTATCCTGGTCTTTGTGTTTAAACTCAAACCCGGCACGCCGCCCGTCGACGTTATGCTGGTGATTATCGCGGTGGTTGCTGCTTCCGCCACCCTCCAGGCCTCTGGTGGGTTGGATGTGATGCTGCAAATCGCAGAACGTCTGCTGCGCCGTAACCCGAAATACGTTTCTATCATCGCACCGTTTGTCACCTGTATCCTGACCATTCTTTGCGGTACCGGCCATGTGGTGTATACCATCCTGCCGATTATTTATGATGTCGCCATCAAAAATAATATCCGTCCGGAACGCCCCATGGCAGCCAGTTCGATCGGCGCACAAATGGGGATTATCGCCAGCCCGGTTTCCGTGGCGGTGGTTTCGTTAGTTGCCATGCTGAGGAATTTTACTTTTAACGGTCGCCATCTGGAATTTCTCGATCTGCTGGCCATTACCATTCCGTCAACGCTGTTAGGTATTCTGGCAATTGGTATTTTCAGTTGGTTCCGCGGTAAAGATCTGGATAAAGATGAAGACTTCCAGAAATTCATCTCCGTGCCAGAAAACAAGCATTACGTTTACGGTGATACCGCTACGCTGCTGGATAAAAAACTGCCCAAGAGCAACTGGGTTGCCATGTGGATCTTCCTGGCAGCCATTGCTGCGGTAGCGATTCTCGGTGCCGATGCCGACTTGCGCCCAAGCTTTGGCGGCAAACCGCTTTCCATGGTGCTGGTCATCCAGATGTTCATGCTGTTTGCGGGTGCAGTGATTATCATTGCCACTAAAACCAACCCGGCCAATATCTCCAAAAACGAGGTCTTCCGCTCTGGGATGATCGCTATCGTTGCGGTGTATGGGATTGCCTGGATGGCAGAGACCATGTTCGGTGCGCACCTGGATCAAATCAAAGCCACGCTGGGCACGCTGGTGAAAGAGTACCCGTGGGCTTATGCCTTGATCTTGCTGCTGGTGTCGAAGTTTGTTAACTCGCAGGCGGCTGCACTGGCAGCGATCGTGCCGGTAGCGTTAGCCATCGGTGTGGATCCGGCGTATATCGTCGCCTCAGCGCCTGCTTGCTATGGCTACTATATTCTGCCAACCTACCCAAGCGATCTGGCTGCCATCCAGTTTGACCGTTCCGGTACCACCAAGATTGGCCGCTTCGTTATCAACCACAGCTTTATTCTGCCGGGGTTGATTGGCGTATCCACATCCTGTGTGTTTGGCTGGGTATTTGCCGCCATGTACGGCTTCCTCTGATTCTTGCCACAAAAAACCGCCCGGTTCTCGGGCGGTTTTTTCATTGTCTTTCCAACGCGTTAATCAAACCTTGCTCTGTATCAGTCGTGAGTCAGTCCCCTTGATTTCACGCTCGTAGGCACGGGCTTTCTCTTCATCAAACTGCCCTTCCCACTTCGCAACGACCAGTACGGCAAGCGCGTTGCCCACTACGTTCAGCACCGTGCGCGCCATGTCCATGATGCGATCCACACCGGCAATAAAGGCCAACCCCTCAAGCGGAATGCCCACGCTGCCCAAGGTTGCCAACAGCACCACAAACGAGACGCCCGGCACCCCGGCAATCCCTTTGGAGGTCAGCATCAGGGTTAACACCAGCACAATCTCCTGCCACAGAGACAGATCGATGCCATAGAGTTGGGCAATGAAAATGGCGGCGATACTTTGGTACAGCGTGGAGCCATCCAGGTTAAACGAGTAACCCGTCGGCACCACAAAACTGGTGATCGATTTTGGCGCGCCGTAGGCTTCCATCTTTTCAATGATGCGCGGCAACACGGTTTCTGAACTGGCGGTGGAGTAGGCCAGGATCAGTTCATCTCTCAAAATACGGATCAGCATAGTGACACGCAGACGGCACAAGCGTGCCACCACACCCAATACCACCAGCGCGAAGAACAGAATGGCGACATACACCAGAATCACCAGTTTGGCGAGCGGCCAAAGCGAAGCAAAACCGAAGTTGGCTACCGTCACCGAAATCAACGCAAACACCCCAACCGGCGCGTAACGCATGATCATGTGCGTGACTTTAAACATGGTTTCCGATACGCCGCGAAACACATTCAACAACGGATCGCGGTGCGCTTTGGGCAGCGACGACAAGCCCAGCCCAAACATGACGGAAAAGAAGATAATCGGCAATATATCGCCATTGGCAATCGCCGCAAAAATGTTGGGGGGGATGAGCGACAACACGGTCACCACCAAACTGTGCGACCCACTCTGCACCTGTTCGGTGGTCTTTTGGTACTGAGAGATGTCCATCGTGGTCAATGATGACATATCAATACCGTGACCGGGTTGGAACAGGTTTGCCAGCGTAATGCCAAGAATAATGGCGAAGGTGGTGATCACCTCAAAATAGACAATAGTCTTAAGACCAATACGCCCCAGCTTCTTGGCATCCCCAACCCCGGCGATGCCCACGATCAGCGTGGCGATCACAATCGGCACCACGATCATTTTGATTAGCCGGATAAAAATATCACCGGCGGGACTCAAAATGTTACTGATAAGCCACTGGCGCTCATCGGGGCTTTCATGCAGTACGGCACCAACAAGGATGCCAAGGAACAACGCAATAAGGATTTGCCAGGCTAGGCTGATTTTGATTGATTTCATAGTGAATTCCATTGCAAGACCACCCGGTGCCGCGAACGTACGGCCACAGCGCCTCTTTTCCGGTTGAACGGCGCACAAGGGTGGCTGAGATAAAATGCGACCAATGTGAATGCTGATGCAGTACATCTTGATAACCCTTGGTACGGCGCACACGTTTGAATACGGCCCGTAATAGTGCTGAATGGATTTACAAGTGACTGTATCTGAAAGCAAAACATCAGACATACGTTATTGTTATGGCCAGGGATACTACTATCCCATTTCCGTGATATCAAGCATGCAAACAGCGTCAAAAGTCACAGTTATGTCAGAAAAATGTGATAAAACACTGAAAATAGCGTGAAAAAAGCAGTTATTCACCACGCTAAAGAAAAGATAAAGAAGATATGTCAGACTGAGGTAAATGCAGCAGCAGGATGCATAACGGCAACGAATAGCGATTCACTTGATCGATATCAAGCAAACCGCTTGTGTGAGGATCCGCGGGTTAAGAGCCTATCCCAGTAGGCGTCATTGGCGCAGCCAGTTTGGCCACGTACGGCGCGCAGAAACCGGAGCGTACACGGAGTACGTGAGGATTTCGAGCACTGCCCGGTGCTAAAATGGTAAGTAAAATAGCCTAATGGAATAGGCGCTAAATCTGGTAGTCGATAACCGAATCTGCGTTATCCGAAAAGACTTTATCCTTGATCTCATCCAGCGAGAGTTCGCTGTTGCACAGTTGCAAGAATTTCCAGGCATAGTTGCGCTGTAGCTGGCTTTTCTTCAGCCGTCATTCCGCACCTACTTTAAGAATAAATTCGACGGTATCGCTCGCCGAGAACATCAACGATGGTCTTGTGAACAGAATTGAGGTTGGATACTTGTGGTGGTCTGTCACCAATACTGAACTC
>NZ_JBPETA010000246.1:0-3806 GCF_051710365.1 Symbiopectobacterium sp.
GTTCAGTATTGGTGACAGACCACCACAAGTATCCAACCTCAATTCTGTTCACAAGACCATCGTTGATGTTCTCGGCGAGCGATACCGTCGAATTTATTCTTAAAGTAGGTGCGGAATGACGGGTATATTTTCGTATCGACACGTTTATTCTCAGAGTGAATACCTCTTACTGACAGAATGGTTCGACAAGGGTGTGCCAGCACGTGCCTTTTGACAATCGCGCCCAAATCCCGCTTTAATCAGACAAGCGCCCGTTGTCAGTGCCTCCGATCTTGCTCTGACAACGCTCTCTTTTAAAACGGAACACTTCAATAGCGGAACTATGACTATACGACTCGTTGCCCCAGCGTTACTCTTGCTTTTACTGACGTCTGGACCGGAGGTTCACGCGCAACCCCTTGTGCCGTCAAAAGACGCCACGGTGGCACCGTACCTGCTGCCCGACGCGCCAACATTCGACCAGACTATCCCACAATTTCGCACGCGCTATAACCTCAGCAACCCCTCATTACCGATGGGTGAATTCCGCACGGTGGATACTAGAGAGCCTGCCGCACCGCTGACGCGGGCTGCGAGCAGAATCAATGCCCAACTCTACGCCTCAACCGCGCTGGAGCGAGGCACCGGCAAAATAAAAACCATGCAACTGACCTACCACCCTCAGGCGGGCTATCCTGAAACCGGCGCTCGCCGTGCGCAGGCTATCCAGTATATGGCCGCGCTGCTGCGTCACTTCATTCCCTCGCTCTCCGAGGAACAAAGCAGCAAGAAGATTACGGAATTGCTGGATATCGGCAAACGTCAGGGCTTTTACCAACAAACGGGAGGCGCATTGCGATATGTAGTGGCAGATAATGGGGAAAAAGGGATAACATTCGCTGTTGAACCGATTAAGCTAACTCTATCTGAACCGTGATCGCGCTGGCATTGAGTGATGAAAATCCGAGCGTCTCGCGGGTTTGGTCTCTATACTGTCTGAAAAATAAAATTACTTGCTATCCCTATTCGGAGGAAAAAAGATGCGTCATCCATTAGTAATGGGTAACTGGAAGCTGAACGGCAGCACGCACATGGTTATCGAGCTGATCGCCGGTTTGCGTAAAGAACTCAGCACAGTGACTGGCTGCAACGTCGCCATCGCGCCGCCCGAGCTGTATCTGGATCAGGCAAATCATCAATTGGCCGGTGGCCGCATTGCGCTCGGCGCACAGAACGTCGATGTTAACCTGTCCGGTGCCTACACGGGAGAAACCTCTGCCACCATGCTGAAAGACATCGGTGCGAAATACATCATCATCGGCCACTCCGAACGCCGCACCTACCACAAAGAAAGCGATGCATTCATTGCGAAAAAATTTGGCGTGTTGAAAGAAGCCGGACTGATCCCCGTGTTGTGCATTGGTGAAACTGAAGCCGAAAACGAAGCTGGTGAAACCGAAGCGGTTGTCGCCCGTCAGTTGGATGCGGTATTGAGCACATTGGGTGCCACAGCCTTCAACGATGCGGTTATCGCCTACGAACCCGTATGGGCCATTGGCACTGGCAAATCAGCAACCCCGGCTCAGGCACAAGCGGTGCATAAGTTTATCCGTGACCATATCGCCAAGCAGGACAAAGCGGTCGCCGATCAGGTCATCATTCAGTACGGTGGTTCGGTCAACGCAGCCAACGCAGCAGAACTCTTCACGCAGCCGGACATCGACGGCGCACTGGTAGGTGGCGCGTCGCTGAAAGCCGATGCCTTTGCCGTGATCGTAAAAGCCGCCGCAGAAGCCAAGCGCGCGTAATGCGGTAATACTGCAACAACGCGTCTGTTTTACGGATGCGCTGTTTTACTCTCTTGTTCCCACCTCTTGCTGTACTCCTTTTCTGAAACTCTTGTACCGCCTCGCACCAGGCACTTAATCATTCGCAGTGAATTTTTCACGTTACTAAATTAAAAATTTTATTTCTGAAAAACAAAAACCCCATTTACGGGATTAAATATTTTAAATGTTTGGATATTTATTATTTTCTATAAAACCTACCTTTTACCTCAAGACGTATACGTCTCAAATCACACCGTAATCATCATGCCACGCTGTACTACGCTCTATGAAGGGAGAAAGCGCCTCAGTGACGCCATCCCTATAAAATTGATAATTAAGGAAAATGGCGGTCTATTACGGAGATATCACCATGCCCTTTGACGAATCCAGCAATACTTTCAGCCCCTATGTTTCAACCGGACATCTGCCGGACCAGGACACCGTTACACAATTGATTCAGGAAGCCCACCAGCGTTTCGGGCAGAACCACGAGGGCGTCGTTTCTAAGGTTTATCCTGCACTTGAACGCGTGCCTCCCGCGCTCTATGGCATTTGCATGGTTGGCACTAACGGCGCAGTACACGCCGCAGGTGATGTGGATTATGAGTTCACCATCATGAGCGTATCGAAGCCCTTTGTCTTTGCGCTGGTGTGTCAGGCACTGGGTGCCCGCGTCGCACGCGAAAAGTTGGGCGTAAACAGTACCGGTATGCCGTTCAACTCTGTCACGGCCGTTGAGTTCACCGCAGACGCCCGCACCAATCCGATGGTGAATCCGGGGGCAATCGCCACCACCAGCCTGATCCCCGGCAACACCAGCGACGAGAAATGGAATTTTATTTACAACGGGTTATGCGGTTTCGCGGGCAGAGAACTCACCCTTAACGAGGAAGTGTATCAATCCGCCAGTGAGACCAATTTCCACAATCGCGGCATCGCCAATCTGCTTTACAGCTATGGGCGGCTCGGCTGCGATCCGGCCATTGCCGTTGATTTATATACCCGCCAATGCTCACTCAACATCAGCGCCCGCGATCTGGCGGTGATGGGGGCGACGCTGGCCGATGGTGGCGTTAACCCCGTCACCCGCGACCGCGTGGTCAACAATGACGTGTGCCATTACGCCCTGGCCGTGATGGTCACCGCTGGGCTGTATGAAACATCCGGCGACTGGCTCTACGATATCGGCCTCCCCGGCAAGAGCGGCATTGGCGGCGGCATCGTCACTGTCTCGCCCGGTAAAGGTGGTTTAGGCACCTTTGCGCCCCTACTTGACGGTGCGGGCAACAGCGTCAAAGGCCAGTTGGCCGCACGCTTTCTCTCCCGCAGCCTAGGTATGGATATGTTCGTCTCCGAACCTTACACCGAAAAAAGCTGATCATCGTTGCTGTAACCAACGCAAAAATTCGCATAAAAATCTAAGGACAATAAGGGGATAACCATTATGGTGAATCAATCAACACCGCACACAGTGACAGACGAGAAAGCGTCATGGATACCGATGATCACCATCGCACTCGCCCAGATTCTGATGTCATTCAACGTCGCCTCACTCCCCGTCGCGCTGGGTGGTATGGTGAACAGTTTCAATGTGCCGCCCACCACCATTGCGACGGGTATCGTCGTCTATTCACTGTCCGTCGCCGGTTTCGTTATGTTGGGTGCAAAACTCAACCAGCGATTTGGCCCACTGATCATCTTCCGCTCTACCGTGCTGCTGTTCGGTGTCGCTCAGGTGATGATGACTTTCAGCCCTAACGCCACCATCATGATCAGCGCACAGGCGCTCAGCGGCCTGACGGCGGCAGCGTTAGTGCCCTCACTGGTGGCACTGATTGCGGAGAATTATCGCGGTGCACAACAAGCCACCGCGCTAAATAACTGTTCCGAATAGTAGATCACCTGAAGGGAACTCAGTCCGAGTTGAGCGATCTGATCAATCGATAAAGATCCCAAATCATCAACCGGACTGAGCGATGTCGAGCATAGCACCGATAC
>NZ_JBPETA010000247.1:0-3786 GCF_051710365.1 Symbiopectobacterium sp.
GGTTACGGATGGTAACGTGGGGAGTACTCATGCTGATTGGTCTGCAAAAAGCAGTAATAAATTCAGAACTTCAGAATACCGTCAAGTCCCGAAAAAAGAAAAATCAGGTGCGGAATGACGGATTGATGGGCATGCCGATGCTCGAATAGGCATCCATCATTTGCTCAGAGGTGATGACCTCGATTTGATGTGGGTAGGTTTCGAGGCGATAGTGCTTCGCCACCCGATCAATCTCCTCAAGGTAGGTTTGCAGCAAATCGAACGTCCAGTCTGGTCCATCATTCAAACGTGTCTCAGCTTGCGGTACTCGAGTCTTTGTTTTTGTCACCATCAGCGCGCGCCCCACAGTGCCTTCTACACGCTTTCGTGCAGACTCCATTAATCGTAGCTCACTCTGATAAAAGTGCCGTGAAAACCAGTGTTTGGCAGAAAAAATTGCGGCGAAAACAGCAGCATAAAACGGCACTTCATCCGCGGAATAATAGATAAATAGTATGTTAGCCAAGCGTGACAACGGTAACTCACGTGTTACATTAGCTTTTTATTTTGGGTAGTGGCGATTCAGGCAGCATATTGCGCCGCAAACGGCGAGTTATCACGGAGATAAGTCAACATGCGGGTTGTAATTTTAGGCAGTGGCGTTATTGGCGTCAGCACGGCGTGGTATTTGTGTCAGGCAGGGCATGACGTCACGGTCGTTGACCGACAGCCTGCACCGGCCTTAGAAACCAGTGCGGGCAACGCTGGGCAAATATCCCCCGGTTATTCAGCGCCTTGGGCCGCGCCCGGCATCCCCTTGAAAGCCATAAAGTGGCTGTTCCAGCGCCATGCGCCGTTAGCTATCCGGCCCGATTGCTCCAGTGACCAGTTGCGTTGGATGTGGCAGATGCTGATGAACTGCGATTCCGCGCATTATCAGGTCAACAAGGCACGTATGGTGCGCTTGGCAGAATACAGCCGTGACTGTTTGCAGGCATTGCGCGCACGCACGTCGATTCAGTACGAAGGTCGCCAAGGCGGGACGTTGCAACTGTTTCGCAGCGAGCAGCAGTATGACAATGCCAGCAGAGACATTGCAGTACTGCGTGATGCTGGCGTGCCGTACCAGTTGTTAACCTCGCAGGAACTGGCGACGGTGGAGCCTGCGCTCGCCTCGGTGGCGCATAAGCTCAGCGGCGGACTGCGTTTACCCCATGATGAAACTGGCGATTGCCAACTGTTTACTCAGCGCCTGGCTGAAATGGCACAAGCGGCGGGTGTGGTTTTTCGTTTTGGCGAATCCGTCGAGCAGTTGCAGGTGGCTGGCGATCGCATCACGGCGGTGCGCTGTAATGGGCAAACGATAACCGCGGATGCCTATGTGGTGGCCTGTGGTTCCTACTCGATGGCGTTGGTACGTCAGTGGATGCACCTGCCGGTCTATCCCCTGAAAGGCTATTCATTAACGCTGCCGCTTGCCAACGAAGCCGCTGCACCGGTTTCAACGGTGCTTGATGAGACGTATAAAGTGGCCGTGACGCGCTTCGACCGTCGTATTCGTGTTGGGGGCATGGCAGAAATCGTTGGCTTTGACACAGCCCTCAACCCTAAACGCCGAGAAACGTTGGAAATGGTGGTTCGCGATCTTTACCCTGACGCTGGGCCGGTAGAGCAGGCGACGTTCTGGACCGGGTTGCGCCCGATGACACCGGATGGCACGCCGCTGGTAGGTCGTTCACCGCTCGCCAATCTTTCTCTTAATACCGGACACGGTACTTTAGGCTGGACGATGGCGTGCGGTTCAGGGCAACTGCTGGCGGATATCATTTCTGGTAAGACGCCTGACATTGCCCATGACGATTTGTCGATATTTCGTTACGCCAGCGCGTAAATCTACCGGGTTGTCGCGCACGATCGCAGCGCGCGCTGCGATCAACTGAGCGCCGTAATCGTGCCGCGCGTCTTTGCGCTTAAACGCTGGGCGCGCAGCGCCAACAGCGTCGCACACAGCATGGCAAGTGCCAGCGTGCTCTGTGGTGAGAGGGGTAGCGCCATCACCGCCAGCCCAACACACGCACCGCCTGCCATTTGCACGAATCCTACCAGCGCCGATGCCGTACCCGCTTCATTCGCATAAGGTTCCAGTGCATAGCTGGTGGCTGGGCCGATGGCAAACGCCAGGCCAGCAAACGCCACCACCACCGGAGCCATAAAGATCCACCAACGCGCCTGTAGCGCCTCGGGCAGCCACAGGATGATGGCGCACAGTAACAGGGGTTCTACGCCGGAATCCCAGATTTTTCCGGCAACAGAAATTATCCCCGGTTGAGCAGCTTTATCCCGTCCGCCCGCAGTTGACCATCAGGGGAAATATGCCTGTACAGAGTTTGCCGGGTTATCCCAAGTTCCTGACATAACGTACTGACCTTTGTCTCTAGTCGCCCCATTGATGCCATTGCCAGTCGTAGTTTGATTGGAGTCATTTTATAAGGCCGTTCACCGTTTCGCCCACGGGCTCTTGCTGATGCCAGACCTGCAGTCGTTCGCTCGGCAATCAGTTTGCGCTCAAACTCGGCCAGTGCTGCAAAGATCCCAAAAACAAGCTTGCCGGCAGCGGTTGTGGTATCGATGGTCGCACCGTGACCGGTCAATACCTTCAGACCTATACCTCGTCCGGTCAGGTCGTGCACGGTATTAATGAGATGACGAAGGTCGCGACCAAGACGATCCAGTTTCCATACGATCAGCGTGTCTCCGGGTCGCAGTGCCTTCAGGCAGGCGATGAGTCCGGGTCACGTATTCAATGTGTTGCTCCGCAATAAAAATAGTATTCATGCTCTATGTTCTCTTCATGCATTCAGGCTGGTTTTAAACACCTTTTTTGCATGCCAGACTATGTAGCAATACACTCATTGAATACGTGACCGTCACCGGATATCAACGAGATGCGCGCCCGATTGAAGAAAAACCTCGATGCCGGTCTTCCCTGGTTTGTCGCCAGCAAAAATGGCCGCATAACCGGGTATTGTTATATGTCACGCTACCGTGAGCGCAGGGCCTACCAGTATACGCTTGAAGATTCGATCTATGTTGATCCGCAATGCCAGCAGCAGGGGGTGGGAAAAGCGCTCCTTGCCCACGCCATTGAGTGGGCGGAGCAACGCGGTTTTCGCCAGTTGATCGCGATTGTGGGTAACAGTGAAAATGAGGGTTCGCTGCATTTACACCGTCAGGCCGGTTTCTCACTGGTAGGAACGCTGGCAAGCGTAGGGTTAAAACACGGACGCTGGCTGGACACGGTAATGCTGCAACGTGCGCTGGGTGAAGGAGATTCGACCTTGCCAGAATCTACGCCGCGCTTTGACGCGAATTGATACGGGGCTGGTTTCCGCCAGCGCGAAGGCTGGCGGAAGGTTGAGCGGTTAACCGTTAACGGTTTGCTTGCGGAACAATTCGCGAAATACCGGGTAAATATCGTCCTGATCGCGAATATGTTGCATCGCAAAATTGGGGTAGGCATCACGCAGGGCTTCATACTCGCGCCACAGGGTTTGGTGTGAGCGACGCGTGATTTCGATGTAGCTGTAGTAACGCACAAAGGGCAACAGCTGGTTAGCCAGAATATCGTGACACAGCGGTGAGTCATCGGCCCAATTATCGCCATCGGAGGCTTGCGCCGCATAAATTGTACTAGCTCAGACCTGATCTGACAGTTACCGGTTATTTATACAGGTGTCTGTCAGATTAAATCTGGTTCAGATTTTTTTCTGCCCAGACCCGTTTACCATCAAGTAATGTTGCCATTGG
>NZ_JBPETA010000248.1:0-3691 GCF_051710365.1 Symbiopectobacterium sp.
CATCAATGCTGTTCAATGTGGCAGTTACTGAACAAGGTTCGCCGCTTCATGGAAACCGTCAGCCCGTTTCCCAGTGGAAAACATGGACAGGCAAAAGTGTAGCGGTATTAGGAACAGCTATTTAGACACGCCATCAATGTTGACACTCTGTTTTTCAACGAAGTTTTTAGCCAACACTTTTGCCGCTTCCCCACCCACTTTTGGGGTTTCAGAAGGCGCGTCAACCGTGGCTTTATTGATTTTTCCTTGTGCATCCACATCGAGTGTGGCAGTCACGTCACCACCGATACCGGTGCTGGCTGAAGAATAGGTGCCTGCTTTAAAATCGCCGTCTGCAAAAGCGAAGCTTGATGCAATCAGCAGACAAAAAGCTGCCGTACCCTGAAATGTTTTCATATCAACGGTTCCAATAAAAAGTGTATAAATATTCAATGTCATATTGAACGGAAAAAATTATTGCGCGTGCTCTCCTTTATCTCCCATGAATAAAATGATGGCCTTCATCTTCATTGAGATGCATGAATATAAAGCAACAAATGGGTAATCCGATACCGAGTAAAATAAATAACAAGCTGAAGCTGTTTAAATTAATAGTGCTCTCCATGCGGGTAAGAAAACGCAGCATGGGAAAGGTTAACGCCATGCTTACCATATATGGAGAGCAACTGAGTCACCGTCATAATATTATTGCCGTTGTTATAGGTATGGTGACTCAGGTTGCTGAAGGCCAGTGTGCTCTCTGCGGAATGCAGCGTCGAAATCAGAATGCCGAGCAGCACGGCAATAATACCGATGAAGATGGTGGCGTTCTCCTGCACTGCGGCACCCATGGCAAAAATACACAGTGAGGTAAATACCGTGGTGTGCAGCAGCAGCTTGCGGTAGCCAATCCGTTTGATCAGTGGTTCAAAGCCCAGTTTCGAGAGCAGAGCACCGCTGGAAAACAGCAGCAAAATCAAGCTGACGGTGGCGGGGTCATACGCTAATTGGGTTTGCAGCATCAGCGACATCACCACCGGAATCGAAGAGAGTAAAATGCGCGTGACAATACCGCTGGTCACACCGATGGAAAACGTTTTAATGGTAAACAGGTTTTCACGCGGTTGAGGCCGCGTGGTAAGCATATCCCGTTTGAAATAGAGGAATGCCAGGCCGAATCCGCTGAGGGCCAATGCGGCGCTCAGTGGCAGGCTGATGATGTTTTTCGGCATCGCAGTCAGCAGAAAGGTGCCCAGGAACAACATACCGACCAGCAGCATCAGTTTGTAGGTGTCTTCGCGAAAATGCGGAACCTGCATACTGGCGGGAATATGCGTTCTGGCAAGCCACAGGCACATCAGGCACAGAGGAATATTAAGTACAAAGATCAGACGCCACGACAGCATATTGACCATCAAACTTCCCACCACCGGGCCAATCATGGTGCCCAGTAACCCCAGCAGGGTAATGCGGTTGAGGAATAGGAGTTTCATGGTATCTGGCGTGGTCCTCAAAATGATGGTTCTGATTATCGGCAGCATTAACGCGCCGCCGATCCCTTGTATAAACCGAAACGCGCTCAAACTAACGATAGACGTCGCGGTGACGCACAGCAGCGAGCCGGTCATAAAAATGGCAATAGCGACAAGCAAGGTAGGTGTTGCGTTCACCCAGTCGCTCTGCCATCCAGCCATTAACGGGGTTGAAAGCCACCACGGTGACAACATAGGAGATAACGATCAGCTCCATATGCAGCACCGGTTGGTGAAGCGCCTCCGCAATGGCTGGCAGTGCGATATACAGCATCGTCGTGTCGACGGATTGCATAAAAAAAGTGATGGATGCAATCCAGAACAGGGTCCACGAGGCTTTGTTGAATAATAGGTAATCATGCTGTTTTTCTATGCCAGTTTTGGTAGAAAATGCTTGTCATCTTAGGTGTACAGTTTTCTCATGAGGCCTAACTGCATGATTTTGCGTTGCGAGGATCCGTCGTTTCACTTGGCTGCCAGCATAAAATCTATTTATTCAACAAAGCCGGTCCACGACGTCTTCATGATTTAGGCTACTGTCATTTGGCCGGCGTACAGAACAAACATACGCAGCAGGAACACACCGAGCAGACTGAGACCCGCCATAAACGCCATCTGTTTGCGGCTTGGCGCACTGTCGTGGCTCTTCAGGAACCCGGCAATAAGCGGAACCGCAATGCCAACGCCGATAACCCCAATCCAAAATACGCCGCCCCAGAATCCGGTTAGTGCGTTATGTGCCGACAGGGTTTTCTGACCGCCGCCCAACAACAACCCGACAAAGAAGGCGAACAGTAAGAAGATCTCTGCGAACACCACCGGGTTTTCAATCTTGTGGATGAAATGCAGTGTGCCCTGGTGTTCAGCAATAAACCGGCGATTGAAGGCACCGGCCAACAGCGCCACCGCAATGCCTGACGTGGTGCCCGAGGCGAGAAACAGCACAGGCAGTACCGGGTTGTTCAACATCGGGAAGGATTTGAGCGCTGACAGCAGGAAACCGGTATAGCAGCCCAACAGGATTGCCAACACCAACAGCGTGTTTTCATACCAACTGATACGTTTCTGGATAATGGCACTCAGGTTACGCATCAGAGAGAGCAGGCCACCGTTGTTGAACTTGCTCACCAGCGTCAGCAGTTCATCGCGGTAGAGGCTGACCAGCCACAGGATGATAAACACGAAGTAGACCTGAAACAGCATCACACCGAGCGACATGATGGAGCCAGGGTTATAGAAGACCATCAGATACCAGAAGGGCATAGGGCGAGTCAGGTGGAAGATCAGAATAATCAGACCGACCATCACCGACAACGGTGCCACGATCGCCGTCGCGATAACGATAGGGTTTTTACCGCTGTACTCTGCGGGCACATAATATTTCAGCAGCATCGTTAGAGTGATCATGCCAGCGGAAATGCCCACCAAAAGCAGATAGATGGCAATGGGCCAGTCCCATACCAGCGTGTCGAAGTGGAAAGCATTAAGCATTGTCGATTACCCCGCGTTTGCCAGGAATGCGATAGAGCTTCGGTTCGGTACCCAGATACACTTTGGAGCGATAGGTCGGGTTCGCGAGGATCATTTGAGAAATATCGCTGGCCGGATCGTTCAAATCACCGAACACCAGTGCGTGGGTCGGACAGATCTCGACGCAGGCCGGTTTTTTGCCTGCGGCCAGATTGGTCTCACGGCAGAAGTTACACTTATCGGCGGTATTTGGTCACCGGGTTGATAAAGCGTACGTGGTAAGGGCAGGCCGCGATGCAATAGCGGCAACCCACGCAGCGCTTGTCGTTAACGTCGACGATGCCGGTAAGCGCATCCTTAAAGGAAGCGCCGGTCGGGCACACGGAAACGCACGGCGGGTTTTCGCAATGCTGACAGGATTTACGGAAATATTGGCGTACAGCACGACTGGTCGAAGTGCGTGGAATATTAACCGAGGTCAGGATCTCGAGGCGGGTAACGCCATCGGGGACATTGTTGGTCTCTTTACAGGCGCCGATACAGGCTTTACAGCCGATACACAGTGACTCGTTGTGCAGCATGCCATAACGTGTACTAGCTCAGACCTGATCTGACAGTTACCGGTTATTTATACAGGTGTCTGTCAGATTAAATCTGGTTCAGATTTTTTTCTGCCCAGACCCGTTTACCATCAAGTAATGTTGCCATTG
>NZ_JBPETA010000249.1:0-3691 GCF_051710365.1 Symbiopectobacterium sp.
ATGGCGATGGTCAAAGCGCTTAACCGGATCACGCTATTAGGAATGCCGAACAGTATTCGCATCACGTAACAATCGACCCGATGGGGCACAGTCGTTACAAGTTCTGATTTATTCAACAAAGCCCCTGTGGCGGTGATTATTTCGCCTGCCGCGTTGCAGCAATATGGCAAGGAGATTGGTTTTCACCCGGTGGGTACCGGCCCTTACAAGTTTGTCACCTGGAACTAGACGGACTATGTGAAAGTGGAGAAATTCTCCGGTTATTGGCGTGCGGGGCTGCCCAAGCTCGACAGTATTACCTGGCGTCCAGTCGTAGATAACAACACCCGCGCCTCGCTGCTCCAGACGGGTGAAGCGCAGTTCGCTTTCCCGGTGCCGTTTGAGCAAGCCAAGGTGCTGGAGAAAAACGACCAGTTGGCGGTGGTGATATCGCCTTCTATTTTGCACCGCTATCTCAGCTTTAACGTCACGCAAAAGCCGTTTGACAATATCAAGGTGCGGCAGGCGATTAACTACGCCATTAACAAAGACGCGCTGATCAAGGTAGCATTCTCCGGTTACGCTGTGCCGTCACAGGGACCGTTGCCAAAGAGCATCGATTTTGCCCAGCAGTATCAACCGTGGCCTTACGATCCGGCAAAAGCGCGTGAACTGTTGAAAGACGCGGGCTACCCGGATGGATTCACCACCACACTGTGGGCATCGCATAACCACAGTACGGCGCAAAAGGTACTGCAATTTACCCAGCAGCAGTTGGCGCAGGTAGGGATTAAAGTGCAGGTTACGGCGATGGATGCTGGGCAGCGTGCCGCCGAAGTGGAAGGCAAGGGCGTGAAGGAAACCGGTGTGCGCCTGTTCTACACCGGCTGGTCTGCCTCAACCGGGGAAGCAGATTGGGCGCTGACACCGCTGTTTGCCACGGCGTCCTGGCCACCGGCGCTGTTTAATACGGCGTTTTACAGCAGCGAGCAGGTGGATGCCGACCTGGCGAATGCGTTGAAGACCACCGATCGCGCGCAGAAGGAAAAACTGTACAAAGACGCACAGGACAAAATTTGGGCGGATGCTCCTTGGGCGTTTTTGGTGACGGAACAGTTGGTTTCAGCTAACAACAAGAAACTGAGCGGGTTCTACGTGATGCCTGATACCGCATTCAGTTTTGATGAGGCTGATTTGGCGCAATAAGTGATGCAGGGTTTTTCTCAGCCGCGTGATAGACGCGGCTGAGAACCTGGTAATTTCCGTGTTGCCGCCGCGTGTAGAACAGGGGGGCAGAGACCGCCATGCCAGACAATGAAACAAGAAGGATAATCATGTTGTTATGCTGAATTATTTCCTCAAACGGCTGCTGGGCGTGATCCCCACCTTGCTGATTGTGCTGGTCGTGGTGTTTATGTTTGTACACTTGCTGCCAGGCGATCCTGCGCGCCTGATGGTGGGGCGTGAGGCTGATGCCGCCGTGATTGCCATGGTCCGGCAGGATTTAGGTCTGGATAGACCGCTCTACGAACAATTCTGGCGCTTTTTTACCCATGTGTTGCAAGGAGATCTGGGCACCTCGATGGCCTCTAAACGCCCAGTCGCCAATGAGATTGCCATCCGCTTTCTGCCGACGCTTTGGCTTACCTTAACCAGCATGGTGTGGGCGGTTATCTTCGGCATGAGCATCGGGATGATTTCCGCTATCTGGCGCAATCGCTGGCCCGACCGTCTGGGGATGACTCTGGCGGTATCCGGCCTGTCATTTCCATCGTTTGCGTTGGGTATGCTGTTGATGCAGGTGTTTTCCGTTGAACTGGGCTGGTTACCCACCGTCGGTCGGCGCAGAGAGTTGGCGTCACTATATTCTGCCCTCAATTACCCTCGGCGTGCCGTTGCCGCCGTGATGGCGCGTTTCACGCGTGCATCCTTTGCCGATGTGCTGCAAGAAGATTACATGCGCACCGCACGCGCTAAAGGTGTCCGTGAATTTTTGGTCATCACCAAACATGGTTTGCGCAATGCGCTGATCCCGGTGGTGACGATGATGGGACTTCAGTTTGGCTTTCTGCTGGGCGGGTCTATCGTGGTGGAAAAAGTGTTCAACTGGCCGGGGTTGGGGCGGTTGTTAGTGGACGCGGTGGAGATGCGCGATTATCCCGTAATCCAAGGGTTGGTGCTATTGTTCTCGCTGGAGTTTATTGTTATTAACCTGCTGGTGGATGTGCTTTATGCGGCAATCAACCCGTCAATTCGCTATCGATAAGGAACCGCGATGAAACATTGGCGTCGTAAGGCCGTGCTGGCAACGCTGCCGCTGCTGCGGGAAACCACCATCCGCACTCCGCTCGGTGAGTTTTGGCGATGTTTTTTGTTGCAGCGCACCGCCGTGATGGCGGGCGTCTTTGTGTTGTTACTGATTGTCGTGGCGCTGCTTGCGCCTTATCTGGCGCCGTTCGACGCGGAAAATTATTTCGATTATTACCGTTTGAACGAGGGGCCCTCTTCGCTGCATTGGCTTGGCGTTGATGCGCTGGGTCGCGATATCTTCAGCCGTATTTTGCTCGGCGCGCGTATTTCGCTGTCGGCAGGCATCTTGTCCGTGGTGGTGGGCATGATCATCGGTACATTGCTGGGGCTGGTGGCCGGTTACTACGAAGGGATCTGGGATCGGCTGATTATGCGCTTGTGCGACGTGCTGTTTGCCTTTCCGGGCATTCTTCTGGTGATTGCCGTGGTGGCGGTGATGGGCAGCGGTATGGCCAATGTGATTGTTGCCGTGGCGATTTTCAGCATTCCGGCCTTTGCGCGTCTGGTGCGTGGTAATACCTTGGTGTTGAAACAGCAAACGTACGTGGAATCGGCGCGTAGCCTTGGCGCATCCGATCGCACCATTTTGTTGTTGCGCCACATTTTTCCCGGCACCTTTTCGTCGATTGTGGTCTATTTTTCGATGCGTGTGGGCATGTCGATCATTACGGCGGCCAGCCTCTCTTTTCTTGGCCTGGGGGCGCAGCCGCCGACGCCCGAGTGGGGAGCGATGCTCAATGAGGTGCGGGCCGATATGGTAATGGCACCGCACGTAGCGTTGTTTCCCAGCCTGGCAATTTTCCTGACCGTGCTGGCGTTTAATTTGCTGGGGTATGGTTTGCGCGATGCGCTTGACCCCAAATTACGCCCGTAGCTCAACACAAATAAAAACGGCCCCATTATCGGGGCCGTTGTGTTTCAGGTAGCAGAAACGCTTAGAACGAGGTGCGTTTATAGCTGCGGTATTGCGGTTGCCAGAAGTTGTGCGTAATGGCCTTCGCCAGCGTATCGCTGGAGGTCACTTCTGCCACACCCTGCAACTGCGCGGCTTTTGCTACGTCCATCGCGATACGGCGAGACACATCCTGGATGTCTTTCAGGTCAGGTAACAAAGCACCTTCACCGTTGTTGGCCAGTGGTGAACAGTCTGCCAATGCGCGGCTGGCAGCCATCAGCATGCCATCGGTAATGCGTTTGGCACCACAAGCCAACACGCCTAAGCCAATACCGGGGAAGATATAGGAGTTGTTGCATTGGGCAATCGGGAACAGAGTGTCCTTGTGCTTAACCGGCGCAAACGGACTTCCGGTTGCGACCAGTGCGGCACCGTCGGTCCAGCGGATAATATCTTCCGGACGCGCTTCCACGCGGGAGGTCGGGTTGGAAAGCGGCATCACGATAG
>NZ_JBPETA010000250.1:0-3637 GCF_051710365.1 Symbiopectobacterium sp.
GGTTACGGATGGTAACGTGGGGAGTACTCATGCTGATTGGTCTGCAAAAAGCAGTAATAAATTCAGAACTTCAGAATACCGTCAAGTCCCGAAAAAAGAAAAATCAGGTGCGGAATGACGGTTGAACTTGCCATCCTTGCTCATAAAACACAACAGCCTGAACAGGTTGATGAGATGTTCAAGATGATTGCTGAACTGCCTAAAGAGGTTCGTAGCGAATTCCAAAATAAATATGAGCAACTAAAACCATTATTAGAAAAGATGCCGTTGTCTACCATTTCTATTGGTCAAAACTGGCTTAATGAACTTGAATCCGTCTCCTTCGAACATCATGGTAAATATGCTGTTTCCCCCGAACTGATGGATTTTATGAAAAACGGCTTCTCTTTGCCAGTGAAACACCCTGAGGAAGCGGGGGCTTATTTCACTGGCGGTTCGTTTATCAATGAATTGCGGCAGGGAATGGCTCTCCATGTCGATAATAGCCATAAAAGCTATGGTCAAAGAGCTGTTGATGTGGGGGGCAATCTGTTTTCCATTATCAAAGACATGTTCGCGTTACCTGAGGATCTGTCTTAAGGGCAAAAGCGTCAAGTCGGACAGCTTTCTGACATGGTCAATCACCATCCTATGAGCCTGTTGGCGTTGACGCACCATATTGCGCCCAAAAATGTTCTGAATAACGTAGGTAATAAGGTACTTAATGAGCTCAATCACCAGTCTGGCAATGTGATTTTTACCGATAATCGATGGATGAAACTGGGGCAGCCTCAGACAAAGGTTACCGTGAGCAAGAGCAACGGCGTTGATGTTGCAACCCAGATAATCTGGCAGGTGGAGCAACTGGGCTTGTCGCGGGATGCCATGCAGCCCTTATGGGTGGTTCAAGCACAGTTTCCACCACGGTTAACAGTCATCTGATGTTCAATGAGCACGGCTTGAAAAACAAGAACGTGACCATTTCAGACATCAATGTCGATTTGGCTGAAAAATTAGCCTTTAGCCAGCCGCTGGAAACCTATACCGCTAGCGCGTCGAAATGGCTGAATAGTGATCCGCAGCGTGGCTGCTTGTTTCCTCTGCTTGGCGGTGCTTCGAGCTGCTAGTTAAAAAAAGGCCCAATAGTGGGCCTTAACAGTGAAATAGTCTCGATATTAAGGTGCCGGGATGGTGAAACGGCGATGAATCTCTTCCAACTCAGCCAGCACTTCGGCATTCAATTGCACCTCCAGGCTGGCAAGGTTGGTATCGAGTTGTTCAAGCGTGGTTGCTCCCAGGATGGTACTGGCGACAAACGGCTGCTGACGAACAAACGCCAACGCCATTTGTGCCGGATCCAGCCCGTGACGTTGAGTCAGTGCTACGTACTCGGCAATGGCTTGCTGGGTGTGCGGCGCGCTGTAACGCACAAAGCGGCTGAACAGCGTATTGCGCGCCCCGGCAGGCTGCGCGCCATTCAGATATTTCCCGGTTAACGTACCAAAGGCGAGGGGCGAATAGGCCAACAGCTCCACCCCTTCGTGCTGGCTGATTTCAGCCAAACCCACTTCGAAGCTGCGATTGAGCAGGCTATACGGGTTCTGGATGGAAACGATACGCGGCAAGTTATGTTTTTCGGCAAGTTGCAGATAGCGCATTACGCCCCAGGGGGTTTCATTCGATACCCCGATATAGCGGATTTTTCCGGCGCGCACCTGCTCTTCAAGGGCTTCCAGCGTTTCCAGCAGCGTCACCGTTGCTTTGTCATCGGTGTATTGATAGTTCCATTTGCCAAAGCAGTTGGTCTGTCTCTGCGGCCAGTGCACTTGATAAAGGTCGAGGTAGTCGGTGTTCAGGCGAGTGAGGCTAGCGTCAAGCGCGGCACGGATATTTTTACGATCCAATACCTGTTGCGGACGAATACCGACGTCGCTGCCACGGCTTGGCCCGGCGACTTTACTTGCCAAAATCAGTTTTTCTCTGCCGCCACGCGAGGCTAGCCATGAGCCAATATAGCGTTCCGTGAGCCCCTGTGTTTCCGGTCGCGGTGGCACAGGATACATTTCTGCGGTGTCAATCAGGTTAACGCCAGCTGCCACTGCGCGATCGAGCTGCGCGTGCGCCTCCGCTTCACTGTTTTGTTCACCAAACGTCATGGTGCCCAGACTGAGCACGCTGACTTCTAAAGCACTATGGGGAATACGGTGATAGAGCATTGCCAGCTTCCTTAATGTCTGAAAATCCCGGCGTCCTCATCCCTTACGTAAAGGGAAAAACCAGCGCCTGTTTCTGACTATAACCAAGCAATGCTATGGGTGGAAGCACCTTTAATGGCGTCATGGTGTGAAAAAAAAGCAAAAAAGCCAGGCAGGACTTGCCGTTAACGCTGAACAATCTGGGAGACAACTTCATTATTGATCTGTCGCCACTGCCCATCTTCATCAAGATAACTGAGTAGGCCAGTATCTTTATCCAACGCAGGCTTGTTTTTTGTCAGCAACATCTGACCTTCTTTGGTGGCAATCACATAGTTGCTGCTACACCCACTTAGAAACATGGCAAAAAAGCATAACGCGATGGCTTTGTGTCGAATCGTCATCAGGTAATCCACTCGAATAGTAAAACAACGGACGATGGCTCTCTTTAGAACCTAATCTATCAAAAAACATGAATATACAAGATGAGTCTAGCAAAGCGTGAAAAGGAAGAATGTAGGAATAATGGAAATAATCAGTGATTCACCCGTTCAGTGATTCACCCGTAAAGAGGAGCGCGGGCAGCCAATGCTACCCGCTGGGGGACTACTCTGCGTTTGTCGCTTTTTTACTGCGCATCAGATTCAGCGCTTCAACCGACATTGAGAAGAACATAGCGAAATAGATATAGCCTTTGGGAACGTGGACATCGACGCTTTCCAGAATCAGGAAAGAGAGTGCCAGCATTTTCACCGATGGGTGGCGATCGACAAACTCACCGATGGCGCGGGCTGAAAACATCATCACCTCTACGGCAATCACCACGGCGGCCATCATGATAAACAGATGGTCGGAAAAGCCGACGGCGGTAATGACGGAGTCGAGGCTGAAGATGATGTCCAACAACATGATCTGCACAATCGCACCGAAAAAGGAATGCACCTGGCTGGCATGTGCCTCTGAACCGCCTTCGATAGTCTCATGAACTTCGCGACTGGATTTCCAGATCAGGAACAAGCCGCCGAAAAACAGGATCAGATCGCGCACGGATATTTCATTATCCATCAGCGTAAACAGCGGGTTGGTCAGGCGAATCACCCAGGCGATAGAGGCGAGCAGGCCAAGGCGCATCAACATGGCCCCCAGAAGGCCGATACGGCGCGCTTTGTTTTGCTGGGCTTTGGGTAACTTGGCGACAACCAGAGAAAGGAAGATGATGTTGTCGATACCTAGTACGATCTCCAAAATGGCCAACGTGCCGAGCGCCAGCCATGCATTCGGGTCAACAATCCGATCAAACATTATATCAATATATAATCAAAAATAAACGAAATTTAAATGTATTAGTCGCGACTTGATCTGACACTGGACCTTGCAAGGTTGAGAGTTACCGGTTTTGATATGGGTGTCCAATCCTTATACAAAACACGAGGTAACTCTCATGATTCATACTAACAATCCCA
>NZ_JBPETA010000251.1:0-3622 GCF_051710365.1 Symbiopectobacterium sp.
TTGAGATTTTTGGCCAGTTCATTAGCCAGAGCCTGCAACTGTTTTTCGTCCATAAAGTAACCTGCTTTTGATGTTGGATTGAACATATCAAAATCAGGCAATTACACAAATTTATGTACAGGCTCCGTAATGACAGCTCCTGATCCGCCTGCCAGGCGCATTTCAGCACCATATTACGCATGTTCTCGATTTTGATGGCCATCAGCGCCAGCTTCTCCTGGATCATCTGGTTATGACCAATCGGTTTGCCAAAAGCGATACGCTGGTTGGCATAACGTGCGGCATCTTCGAAGGCACACTCAGCAAAACCGGTACTGCGCGCGGCATTGATCAGGCGTTCCATTTTGAAATTGTACATCACGTTCAGGAAGCCCATGCCTTCTTCACCCACCATGTCACTCTCTTCGACTTCGACGTTATCGAGATAGACTTCGCAGGTGGTCAGCGTATGCCAGCCGATTTTGTGCAACGGGTTGATTTTGATGCCAGGCTTATTGGATTCCACCCACCACAGGGTAAAGGCTTTTTTCGGATCCTGTGGTTCGGGATCGCGCGCCAGCACCAGCATATAAGGGTACTCTTTGGCACCGGTGATAAAGGTTTTTTGCCCGTTGAGATACACCTTGCCGTTTTTACGCGTGTAGCTGGTGGTCGCGCTGCTGTTGTCCGAGCCTGCACCCGGTTCGGTCAGAGCCAGCGAATAGGCCGGATCGCCGGTCGCCAGCGTATTTTCCGCGGTTTTGCGCAACTGCTCGGCGGAACCAAAACGACGCATGCTGTGGATGCACTGACCGTTAGTGATCAGGAACGCCGGTGCGCCATTTTTAGACACTTCCATCAGTGCCAGCATTTGGGTGACATAGTCTGCCGGAATGCCGCCAAATTCTTCCGGCACGCCCAGCAGGGAAATGCCGTTATCGGCCAGCGCCCGCATAAACGCTTTCGGATAGGTACCGGTCTGATCGCAGGTTCTGAAGTACTCTTCCGGGAAATCACTGGTGATCAATTCCCGAATACTGGCAAGCAGCAGTTCTTGCTCTTCGGTTAAGGCAAAGTCCATCGTTTTTACTCCTGTTATTGTTCAGCGTCTGGCAATACAAAACCCATCACGTCATCGAAAAAGAGGCGTGTATCCATCAGTTTTAAGTCAGGCGAAATGACCGGGGTGAAGTCCATCTGTGCCAGAATGTCTTTTTCCAGATCGACGCCAGGCGCGATCTCAACTAGGTGCAAACCGTCAGCTTTTAAGGTGAAGACGGCGCGTTCGGTGATGTAACGCACGTCCAAACCGCGTTCGAGCGCAATTTTTCCGCTAAACGTGATTTCAGGGATTTCCTGAATGAATTTTTTAACTTTCCCTTCCTGCACGATCGTCAGCTTGCCGTCGCCGACATTGGTTTTTAGACTGCCCGCCGTCAGGGTGCCGCAGAAGATGATCTTCTTCGAGGTGGCGCTGATATCGATAAACCCGCCGGTGCCCATGATTTTGCCGTTGAATTTATGCACGCCAACGTTGCCGTGTCGGTCGATTTCAGCAAAGCTCAGGTAGCACACATCCAACCCACCGCCGTGGTAAAAATCGAACTGAGAGGTCATGTCCAGAATGGCGCGGGTATTGACGTTGGCGCCGAAGGCCACCCCTTGTGTGGTGATCCCGCCGATAGGGCCGGTTTCCACCGTCAGCACGAAGTCATCGGCACAGCCCTCTTCGCGAGCCACCAGACCGATGCCGTCGGTGATGCCGACCCCCACGTTACCGACTGCACCTTTTCGTATCTCGAACAGCGCGCGGCGTGCCACCAGCTTGCGTTGGTTAAGGGGGATGGCCATTTTGGCGCTGTCATCCAACACAAAATCGCCGGAGATAAAACGGTTGACGGGGGCACCGCCGTACAGCTGGGTTTGCGTTGAATCCACCACCACAATGTCGATCAGATAGCCGGGAATGCGCACGGATTTAGGATGCAACGTGGCCTTTTTAACCATCTTCTTCTGCACCTGCATCATCACGATACCGCCGTTGTTGTGCACCGCTTGTGCAATCACCAGCGCATCGAGATACATCACTTCATCTTCGAAAGAGGCGTACCCTTCGCTGTCGCAGGTGGTGGCGCGAATAAAGGCGACATTCGGGGCAATGGCTTTGTAGAACAGGTATTCCTGATTATCGATTTCGACCAGCTTGATCAGTTCGTCTTTGGTCACTTCATTCAGTTTGCCGCCCTGTTGACGCGGGTCGACAAAGGTACCAATACCGATATTGCTCAAAATGCCCGGCTGGTGTGCGGCAGAGGCGCGGATCGCTTGCGTCAGCACCCCTTGGGGGTAGTTGTAGGCGACTATCTTGTTTTGTTCTGCCAGATCGGAAATACGCGGTGACTGTCCCCAGTGACCTCACAGCGCCCATTTCACCAAGCCTTCCTGTGCCAGCGGGCTGATGCCGCGCTCGGCGCGATCGCCTAACCCTGTTGGGCTGATCAGTGACAGGTCGCGCGGTGACTGCGTGGTTTTGTAGCGGTCGGCGAGGGCGGCAATTAGAGAGGTGGCTTCCAGAATGCCGCCACCAGCGCCCAATACGCACAGGGTAGCTTCATCGGGGATGTAGTTAACCGCGTCCTGTGCGGAGAGCACAGGTACTCGGCCATTAATTCTTTTCGGTTTTTCCAGTTTCATTGCAACTCCTCGTGATAAGCAAATGAACGTGCTCTGCTCCTGGCAGCGCAAACGGCTACAGCCGCGCCATTGCTATTCAGGATTGGTGTAATACCGTCAACACGGCGCGCAAATCTTTAACGGCAATTTGCCCTGGGGCAGAAGCCTTTTTCAGTGCGCCAAAGGTGGCGGCTGAACCAAACAGTTCGCCGGAGAGACGGGAGATAACACCGGTTTTTGACATGGACATGGTGATGATCGGGCGGTCAGCGTGCTTCTCATGCATTTCCAGCGTGGCGGCCAGCAGGGTGAGAACATCGTCTTTGCTCTGTGGCATCAGGGCGATTTTCGGGATATCGGCACCCAATTCCTGCATTTTGCACAGGCGTTTGACGATCTCTTCTTTCGGTGGCGTCTTGTGGAAATCGTGGTTGGACATGATGACTTTCACGCCGTGAGCATGCGCAAACGCCACGGTATCTTTCACCAGCGCATCGCCGGTAAACAGCTCCAGATCGATCATGTCCACAAACCCGCTCTCCACTACGGCTTTGTTCAAGGCAATGTAGGCCTCGGCAGAGAGCGCTTTTTCCCCGCCTTCTTGCTTACTGCGGAAAGTAAACAGCAGGGGCTTGTCGGGAATGCAGTCACGCAGCGTGCGTACGGCTTCCAGCACGCTGGCGGTGGAGGCCACATCATCAAAATGATCGGCGCGCCATTCCAGGATATCGACGTCGCCGTCTTGGTAATGGTGGGCTTCTGACTTGATGGCAGCGATGTCTTTGCCCATCAGCGAGACGATAATTTTTGGTGCGCCTTCGCCAAACACCCGATTTTTTACGGTTACCCGTCATTCCGCACCTGATTTTTCTTTTTTCGGGACTTGACGGTATTCTGAAGTTCTGAATTTATTACTGCTTTTTGCAGACCAATCAGCATGAGTACTCCCCACGTTACCATCCGTAACCTT
>NZ_JBPETA010000252.1:0-3604 GCF_051710365.1 Symbiopectobacterium sp.
CGCGGGAAGCGTATATTACGCTGCACCGCTGAAAAGTCAACGTTAATTTTTCAATTTCGCGTTTAACTTTCCGACTGTTACCGCAACTGCGAATCGCTGTTGCCGTGTCAGTGGAGGCGCAGTATAGGGATTTCCGCGCAGCCTGCAATAGGTATTTTGAATAAAATTGACTGTTTGCTGAATTCCACAGCAAAACCCCGCTTTATACCCACTTTTGCACAATATTATCCACAAATGAGATTCTCCCTAAAATTAGACGAGCATCACGCAAACGTTTTCGCTACAATTCTCCCGCGCAAAATTACCGCACAAGAACAGAATAGGAATGCGGTTTTATCCAGATAAAGATAAAAACAGCAAAACTTCATTCATATACTGTTCCAAAGCCAAGGAATACATCACCATGTCACAACCTCGTCCTATCCGCCGCGCTTTACTCAGCGTTTCTGACAAAGCCGGTATTGTCGAATTTGCTCAGGCGCTTTCTCAACGTGGCGTGGAGCTGCTTTCCACTGGCGGCACTGCCCGCCTGTTGGCTGATGCGGGCTTACCCGTCACTGAAGTGTCCGACTATACGGGCTTCCCAGAGATGATGGATGGTCGCGTTAAAACCCTGCACCCGAAAGTACACGGCGGGATCCTGGGTCGTCGCGGCACGGATGACGCCATCATGGCTGAATATGACATCAGTCCCATCGATATGGTGGTGGTAAACCTGTATCCCTTCGCGCAAACGGTGGCCCGTCCCGATTGCTCACTGGCTGATGCCGTCGAAAATATCGATATTGGCGGCCCGACCATAGTGCGTTCCGCCGCCAAGAACCATAAAGATGTCACTATCGTGGTAAAAAGCAGTGACTACACTGACATCATCAACGAAATGGATGCCAATGCGCGTTCCCTGACGTTGGAAACCCGCTTCAATCTGGCGATTAAAGCCTTTGAACACACCGCGGCCTACGACAGCATGATTGCCAACTACTTTGGCACGATGGTTCCTCCTTACCACGGAGAGACAGATAAGCCGGCCGGCCACTTCCCGCGCACGCTGAACCTGAACTTCATCAAGAAGCAGGACATGCGTTACGGCGAGAACAGCCATCAGCAGGCCGCCTTCTATATTGAAGAGACGCTGAAAGAGGCCTCTGTTGCAACAGCAGAACAGTTGCAGGGCAAAGCGCTGTCTTACAACAATATTGCCGACACCGATGCGGCGCTGGAGTGCGTAAAAGAGTTCGCCGAACCGGCCTGCGTTATCGTGAAACACGCCAACCCCTGTGGCGTTGCTATTGGCGAGTCGATTCTGGCGGCCTACGAGCGCGCCTACAAAACCGAACCCACCTCTGCGTTTGGCGGCATCATCGCGTTTAACCGCGAATTGGACGAAGCCACCGCGCAAGCGATCATTAGTCGTCAGTTTGTAGAAGTGATCATCGCGCCCTCAGCCAGTGCAGCGGCCTTGAAAGTAACAGCAGCAAAACAGAACGTGCGCGTCCTCATTTGCGGCCAATGGCAGCAACGCATTTCCGGGCTGGATTTCAAACGCGTCAACGGCGGCCTGCTGGTACAGGATCGCGATCTGGGCATGGTTGATGCGGGTCAACTGCGCGTTGTCACAGAGCGTCAACCGACAGAAACCGAACTGCGCGATGCACTGTTCTGCTGGAAAGTCGCGAAGTTCGTCAAATCCAATGCCATCGTCTATGCCCGTGATAATATGACTGTCGGCATCGGTGCAGGACAGATGAGCCGCGTCTATTCCGCAAAAATCGCGGGAATTAAAGCCGGTAACGAAGGATTGCAGGTTGGAGGCTCCGTAATGGCCTCTGATGCGTTCTTCCCGTTCCGTGACGGTATCGATGCCGCCGCTGCCGTTGGCATTACCTGTGTGATTCAGCCGGGGGGTTCCATTCGTGATGACGAGGTTATCACCGCCGCTAACGAACACGGCATTGCCATGATCTTCACCGACATGCGCCATTTCCGCCACTAATTCAGGATATGACACAGATGAACATTTTAATCATTGGTAATGGCGGGCGCGAACACGCGCTGGCGTGGAAAGCCGCCCAGTCGCCGCTGGCAGATGCAGATAATGTCTATGTCGCGCCCGGTAATGCGGGTACGGCACGCGAGCCTGCACTGCAAAACGTGGCAATCTCCGCTACCGATATTCCGGCGCTGGTTGCTTTTGCCCAGGAAAAACAGATTGGTTTGACCATCGTCGGTCCGGAAGCACCGCTGGTGATTGGCGTGGTTGATGCTTTCCGTGCTGCGGGTCTGACGATTTTTGGCCCGACTCAGGCTGCTGCACAATTGGAAGGCTCCAAGGCCTTTACCAAAGACTTCCTGGCGCGCCAGCAGATCCCCACCGCGTTCTACCAGAATTTCACCGAGGTTGAGCCTGCACTGGCCTATGTGCGCAAGCTCGGTGCGCCTATCGTGATCAAGGCTGACGGCCTGGCGGCAGGCAAAGGCGTTATTGTTGCCATGACGCTGGAAGAAGCAGAAAACGCGGTTCAGGATATGCTGGCAGGTAATGCGTTTGGTGATGCTGGGCACCGTATCGTCATCGAAGAGTTTCTGGAAGGGGAAGAGGCCAGCTTTATCGTCATGGTCGACGGCGATAATGTATTGCCCATGGCCACCAGCCAGGACCACAAACGTGTGGGCGACAAGGACACCGGCCCGAACACAGGCGGTATGGGTGCATACTCTCCTGCCCCGGTGGTGACCAATGAGATCCACCAGCGCGTGATGGATCAGGTGATTTGGCCGACAGTGCGCGGCATGAAGGCTGAAGGAAACACCTATACCGGTTTCCTGTATGCCGGGTTGATGATCGATGACGCGGGCCAGCCTAAGGTGATCGAATTTAACTGCCGCTTTGGCGATCCGGAAACGCAACCGATCATGATGCGCCTGCGCTCGGATCTGGTGGAGATGTGTCTGGCAGCCTGTGAAGGCAAACTGGATCAGACAACGTCCGTCTGGGATGAGCGCCCGGCGTTGGGCGTGGTGATTGCGGCAGGCGGTTACCCCGGTGACTACGCTTCCGGCGATGTCATCAGCGGCTTACCACAGGAAGAAGCGGAAGACAGTAAGGTGTTTCAGGCTGGCACCGCACTGCGTGGCGATGACGTAGTCACCAGCGGTGGGCGCGTGCTGTGCGTGACCGCCTTGGGTAGCACTGTCGCACTGGCGCAGCAGAAAGCGTATGAGGTTGCCAAAGATATCCGCTGGAACGACAGTTTCTACCGCAATGATATCGGCTACCGCGCCATTGCACGTGAGCAAAAGCAATAATGCGGGAATGATAGGTGGTATGCCCCTTCGTCGTCCTCGGCGTAGGCCGGGGACCTCTGGCAGAAGAAACGCGTTTAGCCTGTGAGAGATTCCCGCCTGCGCGGGAATGACAGAGAGTATGCAGGAACAACAAGAAGTAGGCGGGAATGACGGGTAGATTTAACCCTACTCGCGACCCTGTACACGATTCTGTGTAAATGCCTTTTCTCAGTAGTGACCGTCCAGACGATCACCGAACTCGATAATAAAGCGGCTCATAGCCATACGCCAGTCCCTCAGCGGCATCGTCCATTTTTGT
>NZ_JBPETA010000253.1:0-3603 GCF_051710365.1 Symbiopectobacterium sp.
ATCTCTACGGTATTGTCATCGGCTTTACGCACCGTAGCGTAAGGGATTCCCTTTTCACGCATATCTCTGTGAAGGGAATCAATGGTCTGCTCTTGCAGTTTACCTAACGCCGTTTCCATATCCACTTCCATCAGGAAGTGCACGCCGCCACGCAGGTCCAGACCCAGTTTCATGGGTTCCGCACGCAGCATGCGCAGCCAGTTTGGCGTAGCGGGGGCCAGGTTCAAGGCCACGACATACTTCTCACCCAATGCATTCACCAGCGCTTCACGGGCGCGCAGTTGAATATCCGGGGTAGAGAAACGGGCAAGGATCGCACCACTTTCTAACGCGAGCGATTTGCTGGTGATCTGCTGTTCTTGTAATACATTCTGGACTTGGATCAGCGTTGACCCACTGGCGGCGATACCTCGCGCGCCAGTGATTTGTACCGCTGGATCCTCACCATACAGGTTAGGAAGTGCATAAAGCAGGCCGATGACTAATGCCACGACCAGCATCAGGTACTTCCACAAAGGATAACGGTTTAACACGGCAGTTCCCTTCGGGAAAATCAAAAATTACAGGGCTTTGATGGTGCCCTTTGGCAATACTGCAGCCACAAAATCACGTTTGATAACCACTTCATTGGTGTCGTTCAGCGCGATAGCGATGTACCCGGTCTCATAGACTTTCGTCACACGACCCACCAAACCGCCCGTCGTCAGGACTTCATCCCCTTTGGAAATGGAGTCCATCAGTTTCTTGTGATCTTTAGCGCGCTTTTGCTGAGGACGCAGAATCATGAAGTAAAAAATCAGGCCAAAAACAGCCAGCATAATCACCAGAAAGTACGGACTTTGTGCCGGAGCGCCAGTTGCAGCTACAGCATCAGAAATGAAAAAACTCATTTAACTATCCTCTTTGTTATCAAACCAAACTTGTGCAAAAGTATATGAAATCCAAATGTGCCTAAAACGCTTCAACCGCACACATCACGCGCAGCAGGTACGAAAACCGCGTCGTCAGTCGTGTTGACCTGCCGCCGTTTCAGCAAGGGACGGCGCCGGCTTGCCAATCCGTTGGTAAAAATCTGCCACAAAGTGCTCTAATTTACCCTCTTCGATGGCCTGACGTAAACCCGCCATCAACCGTTGATAATACCGCAAATTGTGGATGGTATTGAGGCGCGCGACGAGTATTTCGTTGCAACGGTCGAGATGATGCAAGTAAGCGCGGCTATAATTGCGACACGTGTAGCAATCACAGTGCTCATCCAACGGACGAGTATCATCCTTGTGTACCGCATTGCGGATTTTTACTACACCCTCGGTGACGAACAGGTGGCCGTTGCGCGCATTGCGCGTTGGCATCACACAGTCAAACATGTCAATGCCGCGTCGCACGCTTTCCACCAGATCCTCAGGCTTGCCAACTCCCATCAGATAACGGGGTTTATCCGCAGGGATCTGCGGATAAACATGCTCCAGAATGCGGTGCATATCCGCCTTCGGCTCCCCTACTGCCAGGCCGCCCACAGCGTACCCATCAAAGCCAATCTCTACCAGCCCTTTTACTGAGACATCGCGTAAATCTTCGTAAACACTTCCCTGAATGATACCAAATAACGCATTGTTGTTATTGAGTTCATCAAAACGATCGCGGCTGCGCTTCGCCCAACGCAACGACATTTCCATCGAGCGTTTGGCATAATCCCAATCGGCAGGATAAGGCGTACACTCATCGAAAATCATCACGATATCAGAGCCGAGATCGTGCTGGATTTCCATCGATTTTTCTGGACTGAGGAAAATCGGGTCGCCGTTGATCGGATTACGGAAGTGCACACCCTCTTCGGTGATTTTGCGGATGTCACCTAGGCTGAATACCTGAAATCCGCCGGAATCGGTCAGGATCGGGCCATGCCACTGCATGAAATCATGCAAATCGCCATGCAGCTTCATGATCTCTTGGCCTGGGCGCAGCCACAGGTGGAAGGTGTTACCCAGCAGGATTTGCGCGCCGGTTTCTTTCACTTCCTCGGGCGTCATGCCCTTTACCGTGCCGTAAGTGCCAACCGGCATAAACGCCGGGGTTTCCACCACGCCACGCTCAAAAACAAGACGGCCACGGCGCGCGCGACCATCGGTTTGCAACAATTCGTATTTCACTTTGCCTCCAGCACCGGAAAAACAGTCCGATGTTGTTATTGGTAAGTCAGTCAACACGCCAACAGATTGCACTCTGCGGCGCTATTATGCGTTTGTTTCCAAAAAACTTAAGCGTCGTTATCCGCCGCACTGGCGATATGCTCCGCTTCAGCCGTGGGATTGCGCGTAATAAACATGGCGTCGCCGTAACTGAAAAAGCGATACTGCTCGTTCACTGCCGCACGGTAAGCCGCCATGGTGTGCTGATAGCCCGCAAACGCAGACACCAGCATGATCAGCGTTGATTCCGGCAGATGGAAGTTGGTCACCAGCGCGTCGATCACGCGATAATGATAGCCGGGATAGATAAAAATGCGGGTATCATCGAAGAAAGGGGCAATCAGCGCATCTTGTGCTGCCTGCGCCGCACTTTCCAATGAACGCACCGAAGTGGTGCCAACGGCGATCACGCGATTACCGCGCGCTTTACACGCCAGCACAGCATCGACCACCTCCTGCGGCACTTCAGCATACTCCGCATGCATGATGTGATCTTCGATGGTATCAACCCGCACGGGCTGGAAAGTGCCTGCGCCGACGTGCAGGGTGACAAATGCCATTTCAACCCCTTTCTCGCGCAATGCAGCCAGCAGCGGCTCATCAAAGTGCAGGCCCGCCGTCGGTGCGGCAACCGCACCGGGGCGCTGGCTATACACCGTTTGATACAGTTCACGATCTGCGTCTTCATCCGGTCGGTCAATATAAGGTGGCAGCGGCATATGGCCGATGTCGTTTAATATCGTCAGCACATCGCTCGTATCATCAAAGTGCAGCTCAAACAGCGTATCGTGGCGCTGGGCCATCACCGCTTTGACGCTGCCGTCTTCCCCCAGCAACAGTTCCGTTCCCGGTTTGGGCGCCTTGGACGCTTTGACATGCGCCAGCACACGCTGCGTGTCCAGCACGCGCTCAACCAGCACTTCAATCCTGCCACCGCTGGCCTTTTGACCAAACAAACGAGCAGGAATGACGCGTGTATTGTTAAACACCAGCAGATCGCCCGGTGCCAGCTTATCCAGCAGGTCGGTGAAAACACCATGGGTCAGGGCTCCCGTTGGTCCGTCCAGCGACAGCAATCGGCAACCGCTACGCTGCGCTTGCGGATAGTGCGCAATCAGCGCTTCGGGAAGTTCAAACGAAAAATCAGAGACTCGCATGGCTATTCACTTGGTTGTGCTATTTATAAAAGAGTGTTCGACAGGAACAGGTAAAAAAACGGCGGTCTAGTCTAGAGCCGTAAGCGCGCGGCTGCAACAAATAAGCAAACGGTGCACGAAATTGATGTAATGTGGGGGGGTGATCATTTTTACATAGCTAAGGGGGAGGTTCTAGGATGGTGCGATGCCTTTAATCGCGCGGCTTTCGTGAGATTTTAGGGGTTTTGCATAGCCCAGATAAAAATGAGCAAAAATCG